>NZ_BAABHO010000085.1:9339-18171 GCF_039542135.1 Actinomycetospora chlora | reverse complement strand
CGCGCCGGCCGTGCCCGGCGGCGGCTCGTAGCCGCGGCGGGCCGACCCGCGCGCCCCCGGCGGGCGGCGGGCCGCCGCGCGCTTCGAGGACTCCAACTGCCACGGCACGCTGACCACCATGACGCCGGGCTGGAACAGCAGGCGCCCCTTGAGCCGCAGGGCGCTCTGGTTGTGCAGCAGCTGCTCCCACCAGCGCCCGAGCACGTACTCCGGGATGAACACCGTCACGACGTCGCGCGGGTTGTCGGTCCGGATGCGCTTGACGTACTGCAGGATCGGCTTGGTGATCTCCCGGTAGGGCGACTCGACGACCTTGAGCGGCACCGGGATGTCGCGCGCCTCCCACTCGGCCACCAGCGAGCGGGTGTCGGCGTCGTCGACGTTGACCGTCAGGGCCTCGAGGACGTCCGGGCGCGTCGCCCGCGCGTAGGCCACGGCCCGCAGCGTCGGCATGTGCAGCCGGGAGACCAGCACGACGGCGTGGTTGCGGCTGGGCAGCGTGCTGGTCATGACGTCCGGGGCGGCGATCTCCTCGCTGACCCGGTCGTAGTGCCGCCGGATGGACAGCATCATGAGGTACGCCAGGACCCCGGCCACGATCGCGATCCAGGCGCCGACCAGGAACTTGGTGACGAGCACCACGAGCAGCACCGTGCCGGTCATCGCCGTGCCGAAGCCGCTGATCCACCGCGAGCGGCGCAGCCGCGAGCGCTCGCCGGCGTCCGGCTCGGTGCGCAGCAGGCGCGTCCAGTGCCGGACCATGCCGGTCTGGCTCAGCGTGAACGAGACGAACACGCCCACGGTGTAGAGCGGGATGAGCGCGGTGACCTCGGCGGAGAAGCCGACCACCAGCACGACCGCGAAGAACGCGAGGAACAGGATCCCGTTGGAGAACGCCAGCCGGTCGCCGCGCGTGTGCAGTTGGCGGGGCAGGTAGCGGTCCTGGGCGAGGATCGAGCCGAGCACCGGGAAGCCGTTGAAGGCGGTGTTCGCCGCGAGCACGAGGATGAGGGCGGTGAAGATCGTCACGGCCCAGAAGCCGGGCGGGAAGCCGTCGAAGACCGTGCGCGCGAGCTGCGCGATCAGCGTCTCCTGGCGGTAGCCGGGCGGGGCGCCGACCAGCTGCTCGGGGCGCTCCGACATCACGACGCCCGACGCCCGCGCCAGCGCGATCATGCCGGAGAACAGGAAGACCGAGATCAGGCCGAGCATCGCCAGCGTGGTGGCCGCGTTGCGCGACTTGGGCTTGCGGAAGGCCGGCACGCCGTTGCTGATGGCCTCGACGCCGGTCAGGGCCGCGCAGCCCTGGGTGAACGAGCGCAGCACGAGGAAGACCAGGGCGAGCTTCGAGAGCTCGTCGGTCGAGGAGCCGCCGTTCTCCGTCAGCACCCCGAAGCCGGCGCTGGGCGCCACGAGGCCGTCGCCGAACACGACGCGCAGCACCCCGACGACGATCATGCCGGCGAGGCAGACGATGAAGCAGTACGTCGGGATCGCGAAGGTGAAGCCCGACTCGCGCACGCCGCGCAGGTTGATGGCGGTCAGGACGAGGATCGCGGCGACGGCGAAGAAGACCTTGTGCTCGCCGACGAACGGGATCAGCGCCCCGAGGTTGTCCGCCGCGGAGGACACCGACACCGCGACGGTCAGCGTGTAGTCGACGAGCAGGGCGCTCGCGACCGTGAGCCCGGCGTAGCGGCCCAGGTTGACCGTCGCGATCTCGTAGTCGCCGCCGCCCGACGGGTAGGCGTGCACGTTCTGGCGGTAGCTCACGACCACCGTGGCGAGCACGACGATGACCGCGACGCCCACCCACGGCGAGAGCACGTAGGCACCCAGCCCGGCGAGGGACAGGGTGATCAGCACCTCCTGCGGGGCGTACGCCACCGAGGACAGCGCGTCGGAGGCGAACACCGGCAGGGCGATCCGCTTGCGCAGCAGGGTGCCCTGCAGTTCGTCACTGCGGAACGGCAGACCGAGCAGCAGTCGCTTGGTCGCCGTGGCGAGCTTGGGCACGAGAGAAGCGTAGGCGCCGCGGGGAGGTTGCGGCGCACCCCGATCCCCAGCGTGTGGTGGTGGGTACACGCGCCGGTACACACGTCCGTCGCGGGCACGACACGGGCGATACGGTGCGCACCGCCCGCCGGGGCGCGCAGGGATCGGGAGGCAGGGGTGTCGCGGTGCACATCGTCGTGATGGGCTGCGGGCGCGTGGGGTCGTCCCTCGCCCTCGCCCTCGAACGACTGGGCCACGACGTGGCCGTGGTGGACCGCGACCCGCAGGCGTTCCGCCGCCTCGGCAGCGACTTCCACGGCCAGGAGGTCGTCGGCACCGGCTTTGACCGCGAGGTGCTCACCGCGGCCGGCATCCACCGCGCCGAGGCCTTCGCGGCCGTCTCCTCCGGCGACAACTCCAACATCATCGCCGCGCGCGTGGCCCGCGAGACGTTCGGTGTCGGCCAGGTCGTCGCCCGCATCTACGACGCCAAGCGCGCCGCGGTCTACGAGCGCCTGGGCATCCCGACCGTGGCCACCGTGCCGTGGACCACGGACCGGTTCCTGCGGATGCTGCTGCCCGACGGCGTCGCCACTGCGTGGCGCGACCCCTCGGGCACCGTGGCGATCATGCAGCTGCACTTCCACGAGGACTGGTCGGGCCGGCCGGTGTCCGAGCTCGAGGAGGCCACGGGCAGCCGCGTGGCGTTCATCGTGCGCTTCGGCACCGGGGTGCTGACCACCGCCGACACGGTCCTGCAGGCCGAGGACGTCGTGTACACGGCGGCCGTGAGCGGCACGGTCGCCGCCGTCACCGCCGCCGCGGCGGCGTCGCCGGAGAGGGGCGAGTAGCGATGCGCGTCACCGTGGCCGGGGCCGGGGCGGTCGGCCGCTCCATCGCCGCCGAGCTCGTCGAGGCCGACCACGAGGTGATGCTCATCGAGCGCGACCTCGCCCAGGTCGAGCCCGAGGCCGTCCCCCAGGCCGAGTGGGTGCACGCCGACGCCTGCGAGCTCGCCTCGCTGGAGGAGGCGCGCGTGCAGGGCTGCGACGTCGTCATCGCCGCGACGGGCGACGACAAGGTCAACCTCGTCGTCTCGCTGCTGGCGAAGACCGAGTTCGCCGTGCGCCGGGTGGTCGCCCGGGTGAACGACCCCCGCAACGAGTGGCTGTTCAACGACGGCTGGGGCGTCGACGTCGCCGTCTCCACGCCCCGCATGCTCGCGGCGATGGTCGAGGAGGCCGTCTCAGTGGGCGACCTCGTGCGCCTGATGACCCTGCGGCAGGGCACCGCCAACCTCGTCGAGGTCACCCTGCCGGCGTCCACCCCGCTCGCGGGCCGGGCCGTGCGCGAGGTGCCGCTGCCCCGCGAGGCGGCGCTCGTCGCCATCCTGCGCGGCGGGCGGGTCATCGTCCCCCAGGCCGACGACCCCCTCGAGCCCGGCGACGAGCTGATGTTCGTCACCGGCGAGGACGTCGAGGAGGAGATCCAGCGCGTCCTCAAGGGCGAGCCGGAGGCCTGACCGTCCCGGGGACGCAGCGAACGGGCTGTTCGCTGCCTCTAGGCGCGCGAACTCCGCGTTGATCTCCGCCGTCCGGTGCTCGCGGGGGCCTCGGACGCGGCGCGGCTGCGCCGGATGGCCCACACGGTGACGGCGGCGGCCAGCAGCGCGAGGGGCACGCCCATCGCGAGCCGGACCCAGCCGAGCCAGGTGTCGGCGTACACGGAGTCGTAGAGCCAGCGCTGCACGACGAAGCGGGCACCGAAGACGACGACCCAGGCCAGCGACGCCAGGTCGAAGGCGCGCAGCACCCGCGGGTCGCGCCGCCACGTCTGCCCCTCGCCGTTGACGAGGTGCCACAGGACGCCGACCAGCGGGCGCCGCACGAGCACGGAGAGCAGGAACACCCCGCCGTAGACGAGGCTCGTCCAGATCCCCAGCAGGAAGAAGCCCTTGGCCTCGCCCGTGCGCCAGGCGACGAACGCGCACACCGCGACGCCGAGCAGGCCCGACAGGGCGGGCTGGACGGCCTCGCCCCGCACCAGGCGCCACACGGCGACGGCCACCGCCGACACGACCGCCGCGACGATCGAGGCGACGAGGTTGCCCGCCACGGCCTGGGCGACGACGAAGACCACCACCGGCACGCCGGAGGCGACGATGCCGGACACCCCGCCCATCTGGTCGAGCAGCGTCGGCGCCCGGGGCTCGGGTGCCTCCTCCGGCGCCTCGGGTGCCTCGGGGGCCTCCGCGGGCTCCCCGGCGTGGTCGTCCCCGGGCTCGCGCCCGAAGGAGAGCACGTCCGTCGGCGGGTCGGGCCGGCGCCCTCCCAGCCCCTGCACGGGGCCGGTGGGCGGGTCCTCGGGATCGGGGCCGTGACGGCCGCCGGGGCGCGTGTCGGGTCGGATGACGGTCTCCCGTGCGGCGCGCCCTGCTCGGGTCAGTGCGCCCGCTGCAGCTCGTAGTAGGGGTTGTAGATGACCTTGCGTCCGTCGCGGACGGCGACGCGCCCGCTGGCACGCACCGTACGACCCGGCTCGATGCCGGGGATCCGGCGGCGTCCCAACCACACGAGCGTGACCCCGTCGGTGCCGTCGAACAGCTCGGCCTCGAGGGTCGCGACCGAGCCGCGCGGGCAGATCTCCACCGAGCGCAGGCGGCCCTTGACGGTGACGGCCTCGCCGGTGCTCGAGTCGCACGCCCGGTTGCAGCCGGAGCGCACGGCCTCGGCCGACAGGTCGTCGGCGTCGAGGTCACCGACGTCGGAGGTGAGGCGGCGGACCATGCGGCGCAGGAATCCGGTCTCGGCGGTCATGACAACGCTCCCGTACGACCCCGCGCCGGCCTCCCCGAACGGGCACCTTCGACCGCGGCTGTCCGAAGGATAAACGGATGGCGGGCCCGTGGTATGCCCGTTCCGCCCACCGGCACGCGCGCGTCAGGTCCGGCCGGGCGACGTCCCCGCCCCGGCGCGCTGCGGCAGCATCATCGGGATGACCGGGCCCTCCGGGCGGGTGATCTGGCGGGGCTTGGTGGGCATCGACTCGACCAGCGAGTCCGCGAACTCCGGCGGCACGTCCTCGGGGACCTCGAGGGGCAGCAGCGAGCGCACCGGCAGCGGGTCCGACGACCGCGCCACCACCGTCCCGCGGATCATCTCGCGGAGCAGCCCGTGCAGCTTCAGCGCGTGCTGCACGGGGCCGGTGCCGACGCCGCGCAGCATCCAGCGCGGGCCCTCGACGCCGACGACGCGGGCCACGGTGTCGCCGTTGCGGGCGACGAGCTCGCGGCCCCACTCCCCCCGGTCGCGGCGGATCGTCGCGCCCTCGGACTGCAGCTGCGCCGCGAGCTCCTCGACGAGCTCGGGCCACAGCCCGCCCGTGCGCGGCGCGGCGAAGGCGCTGACGGTGAGCCGGCCCTCGGGCACGAGCACGTGCACGGCCCGCAGCGGGCCCGACGGGTCCGGCTCGGCCTTGAGCCGCGCGCCGCGCGGGATCGGCAGCTGCACGGAGCCCAGGTCGAGGCGCAGCCGGCCGTCGCGGGGCGCGTGCTCGGCGTCCCACGGGCCCTGGCGCTGGTGGTGGCGGCGTCCGGCCGGGTCGGCCGACGCGGGCACCTGCGCGACGCGCCCGCTGCGGTGGCGGTGCCGCCCGCCGCGCACGTCCTCGCTCACGGCTGTCCTCCTTCGCTGATCGTCCCGTTCGTCCCGGACGAGCCGAAGCCCCCCGTGCCGCGGACCGACGGCGCGTGCGCGGCGAGGCCCTCGAGGTCGGTCACGTCCTCGAGGACCCGGAACTCGGTCTGCTCCACCCGCTGCACCACCAGCTGCGCGACGCGGTCGCCGCGGCGCAGCGTGACGGTGCGTTCGGGGTCGTGGTTGACCAGGCACACCCGGATCTCGCCGCGGTAGCCGGCGTCGACGGTCCCGGGCGCGTTGAGCAGGCCCACCCCCTCGCGGGCGGCGAGCCCGGAGCGCGGGACGACGAACGCCGCGTAGCCCTCGGGCAGCACGATGGCGATCCCCGTCCCCACCAGCGCGCGCTCGCCGGGGGCGAGCACCACGTCCCGGGCGGCCGCGAGATCCGCGCCGGCGTCGCCCGGACGGGCCCGCGACGGCACGGGCAGCCCGGGGTCGAGGCGGACGAGGTCGACCTGGAGCACGGCGGGCGAGACTACTCTGGGTGTCGTGAGCTCCCCACGGCCCTCACCGGGATCCGACGCACGCCCTGCCGGGGCCGACCACGTCGAGCGCCTGGGCGTGCCCTGGTGGGCCTGGCCGCCCGGCCTCCTCGTCGCCGTCCTGCTGGCGGCGGAGATCCACATGGGGTACCCGGGCGTGCGGGCCTGGCTGCCGTACGTGCTGCTGGTGCCGCTCGCGGTAGCCGCGCTGCTCTGGCTCGGCCGCGTCCGGGTCGAGGTCCGCGGCACCGGGGGCGAGCGGGAGCTGCGGGTCGGGCAGGCGCACCTGCCCGTGTCGTTCATGGGCCGCGTCGACGCGGTCGTCGGCGAGGCCAAGCGTGAGGCGCTCGGTCCGCAGCTGGATCCCGAGGCCTTCGTCGTGCACCGCCCCTGGGTGGGGCCGGTCGTCCGGATCGAGGTGCTCGACCCGGACGACCCCACTCCCTACTGGGTCGTGTCCACCCGCCACCCGGAGCGGCTCATCGCCGCCTTGCGCTGATCAGTGTTGATCAAGCGGCGCAATCCCGGCAGATGAACATGCCGCCGCGCTGGTCCGCGAGGCGGCTGCGGTGGTGCACCAGGAAGCAGCTCCCACACGTGAACTCGTCGGCCTGCTTCGGCAGCACGCGGACCGTCAGTTCCTCGCCGGAGAGGTCGGCCCCGGGGAGCTCGAAGCTCTCGGCGGTGTCGGTCTCGTCGACGTCGACGGCGGCGGACTGCGCTTCGTTGCGCCGGGCCTTGAGCTCCTCGAGGGAGTCCTCGCCCATCTCGTCGGTCTCGTTGCGGCGCGGGGCGTCGTAGTCGGTCGCCATAGCGGTTCCCACCCTCGGTCTTGCCCGGATCCTTGCCGGTTCCATCTCTGTCGTGCGGCAGCACAACGCGGGACGGCGACCGTTTGTGCCGGACCCGGAAAGTGACCCGGGTCTCATTGCTGGGTGTCTCCGGCACGGACGACGCGACGTCCGCGCGGCTGCGGAGCGGCGGGAGGGTAACCCATCGAGGCCGGCGCGGACAGCCGCCCCCGCCGGTGTGCCGCGCCGCGCCGGGACGTGGGGTGCGTGCCGGCACCAGTACCGTGGGCCGGACCCGCGCGGCGGGTCGGTCCGTCGGGCGGGAGGGCGTGGGTTGGTCGGCACGGTCAGGGCGGGCACCCAGCGGGTCCGCGACGCCTACCGGCGGCGGAACATGGTGCCGGCGACGGTCCTCGTGGCCGTGCTCGCGGTGGCGAGCATCGTGACGTGGACGATCGTGTTCACGAACTCCACCGCCGGGTCGGTGACCAGCTGCAACGCCTCCCCGGTCGCGGGCGCGGGCACGCCGCAGCCCACGGACGCGCTCGACGACCAGCAGGCCGCGGCGCCCGGGGACGTCCGGGTGAAGGTGCTCAACGGCGCCGGCCAGCGCGGCCAGGCCCAGCTCGCGGCGGCCGAGCTCGGCGAGCTCGGCATCGCCGAGGCGGCCCCGCCGGACAACGACCCGCTCTACCCCTCGCAGGACCTGTCCTGCGTGGGCCAGATCCGCTACGGCCCCGCGGGCGCCGCCGCGGCCCGCACGCTGAGCCTCGTGGTGCCCTGCGCCGAGCTGGTGTCCGACGGCCGCCAGGGCAGCGAGGTCGACCTGGCCCTGGGCGACGACTTCCGCGACATCTCTCCCGGCCAGCCGGTCACCGAGGCCCTGCGGGCCCTCTCGCGCCAGACGGCCACCGACGGGTCGGGGGCACCCGCCCAGGTGCCGGACCCGGCGGCCCTGAGCGCGCTGCACACGGTCGACTGCAGCTCCTGAGCCCTAGATCCCGCCCGCCCCCTCGGCCACGAGCAGGGACGTCAGCGGTCCCGCCAGCGCGGGCCCGGCGGCCAGGGTCGCCTCCGTCCCCAGCCCGTCACCGTCGGCCCCCGGGAGGCGGACCACCGCGCCGGCCTCCTCGGCGACGAGGCTCCCGGCGGCGACGTCCCAGCGGTGCAGACCGTGCTCGTAGAAGCCGTCGAGCCAGCCGGCGGCGGTGGCACAGAGGTCGAGGGAGGCGCAGCCCGTGCGCCGCACGTCGCCGAGGCGCCCGGCGACGCGTGCCAGCAGCGCCGCCTGGCGGCCGCGGCGGGCCGGGTCGTAGTTGAGGCCGGTGCCCACGACGGCGAGGCCGAGGTCGTCGAGCCCCGAGACGCGCAGCGGCTCCCCGTCGCGGGTCGCGCCGCCGCCGCGGACGGCGCGCCAGACCCGTCCCGACACGGGCTCGACGACGGCGCCGGCCACGACACGCCCGTCCACCTCGGCGCCCAGCGACACCGAGAACCACGGCAGGCCGTGGGTGTAGTTGACGGTGCCGTCGATGGGGTCGACCACCCAGCGGACCTGGCCGGGCGCCGGCGTGCCGGAGGTGCCGCCCTCCTCCCCGAGCACGAGGTCGTCGGGCCGGGCCGCGGCCAGCCGTTCGCGGACCAGCGCCTCGCACGCCGTGTCGCCCTCGGTGACCACGTCGGTGGCCGAGCTCTTGGTGTCGAGCCGGCCCGCCACCACCCGCTCGCGCACGGCCAGCGCCAGCGCCGCGGTCTCCCGGGCGATCGTCACGGCGAGGTCGGCCAGCGTGTCCGCGCTCTCCACGGAGGGCATCCGACCACATCCGGGCGAACGCGGGACGACGTGCCGGAGACGACGCGGAGCGG
>NZ_BAABHO010000085.1:0-9241 GCF_039542135.1 Actinomycetospora chlora | reverse complement strand
GGAGCTCGACCATCGAGCCGGAGACGGAGCGGAGCGGAGCTCGACCATCGAGCCGGAGACGGAGCGGAGCGGAGCTCGACCATCGAGCCGGCGACGCCCCGGTGGTCGCGCTCCGCAGTGGTCGGAATCGGTTCCGCTACCCCCACCGGGCCCGATGTCCACGGTGTCGGGGCTGTGAGGTGCGACGGGGAGTGCCGACGCTCGTTACAATGGAGCGCGAGCCGAGGCGGGGCGCCGGGGAACACCACCATCACCGGTGACCTCACGCGCCGGCCTCGCGTCCGGGTGGCCCGCCGGCGGCCCGGGCTCGTCGATCCGAGCATCGCCGTGCAGCCGTTCGTCACGAAAGGTCGTCTGTGGCAGCCGCAAAGTCCGCAACCCGCCGCCGCGCCGCCGACGCGGCCGACACCGATCCGACCGCCCCGGGCGGCCCGGTCGGCGTGGTCGCCGCGCCCGAGGACGCGCCGGCGCCGGCGAAGAAGGCCGCGCGCTCGGCGAAGGGCGGCAAGAAGCCGGCGAAGGGCGCGAAGGCCACCACCACCGAGGCGCCCGAGGGCGCGGAGGAGATCGAGGGCGACGGGCCGGAGGGGGCCGACCTCGAGGGCCTCGAGGGCGCCGAGCTGGAGGCCGCGGGCACCGAGGAGCTCTCGGAGGAGGTCGTCGTGCTCGGGGCCGAGGTGGTCGAGGCCGCCGAGGTCGAGACCGAGGAGCCCTCCGAGGAGGACAAGAAGTCCGGCGACTTCGTCTGGGACGAGGAGGAGTCCGAGGCGCTGCGCCAGGCGCGCAAGGACGCCGAGCTCACCGCGTCCGCCGACTCGGTCCGCGCCTACCTCAAGCAGATCGGCAAGGTGGCGCTGCTCAACGCCGAGGAGGAGGTCGAGCTCGCCAAGCGCATCGAGGCCGGCCTCTACGCCTCCGAGCGGCTGCGCAAGGTCGCCGAGGCCCAGCAGGAGCTCGCGACGCAGATGCGGCGCGACCTGCGGTGGATCGTCCGCGACGGTGAGCGCGCCAAGTCCCACCTGCTCGAGGCGAACCTCCGCCTCGTCGTCTCGCTGGCCAAGCGCTACACCGGCCGCGGCATGGCGTTCCTGGACCTCATCCAGGAGGGCAACCTCGGTCTGATCCGTGCGGTCGAGAAGTTCGACTACACGAAGGGCTACAAGTTCTCGACCTACGCGACGTGGTGGATCCGCCAGGCCATCACCCGCGCGATGGCCGACCAGGCGCGCACCATCCGCATCCCGGTGCACATGGTCGAGGTCATCAACAAGCTCGGCCGCATCCAGCGCGAGCTGCTCCAGGACCTGGGCCGCGAGCCCACCCCGGAGGAGCTGGCCAAGGAGATGGACATCACGCCGGACAAGGTGCTGGAGATCCAGCAGTACGCCCGGGAGCCCATCAGCCTCGACCAGACCATCGGCGACGAGGGCGACTCCCAGCTCGGCGACTTCATCGAGGACTCCGAGGCGGTCGTCGCCGTCGACGCGGTGTCGTTCACGCTGCTGCAGGACCAGCTGCAGTCGGTCCTCGCGACGCTCTCCGAGCGCGAGGCGGGCGTCGTCCGCCTGCGCTTCGGCCTCACCGACGGCCAGCCGCGCACCCTCGACGAGATCGGCCAGGTCTACGGCGTGACGCGCGAGCGCATCCGCCAGATCGAGTCGAAGACGATGTCGAAGCTGCGCCACCCGTCGCGCTCGCAGGTCCTGCGCGACTACCTGGACTAGGACGGCCTCGACCGACGGCCCCCGGAGCTTCGGCTCCGGGGGCCGTCGTCGTTCGGCACCCGCCGGCACGACCGGGACGGACGAGGACGGAGTCGATGGAGAGCGATCAGGTCTTCACGGTGCACGGCTCGACGGCCGAGAGAGCCACCAAGGTCTCGCTCGGCGCGCACTTCCTCCACGAGCGGGGAGACCTCCAGGAATGGGTGAAGAAGCACCCGGAACTGCTCGGCGAGGAACTCCTCGTCGTCACCGAGGAGTTCGACCGATGGCGAACGGCCTCCGGGGATCGAGCGGCCGATCGCCTCGACATCCTCGCCCTCGACCGCACGGGTCGCCTTGTCGTGGCCGAGCTCAAGCGGCACCGCGCGCCGGACACCGTCCTCGTACAGGCACTCAACTACGCGGCCATGGCCTCGCGCTTCACCGTCGACGAGCTCGTTGAAGCGCACTCTCGCTTCCTTGTCGAGCAGGGCGTTCGGCCACCCGACGGCAGCGACCCACTCGACCACGCTCGCGCTCACCTCGAGGGTTGGGCCCAGGAGTTGTCCGACACGACCCTCGGGCCGCCCCGCATCGTGCTCGTGGCCGAGGACTTCGGAGCCGTCCTCACCAACACATCGATGTTCCTGCTCGAGCAGGGGATGGACCTCCGGCTCGTGCGGCTCGGGTTGCACGAGCTACCGGGTTCGACGCTGGCGCTGACGACCTCCCAGGTCCTCCCGGTGCAGCGCGCCGAGGATTTCATGATCCGACCCGGGTCGACGCCTGCTCGTCGCACGAACACCGGGGTCGCAGCCCGCCGCGGACCGATCATCGACCGCCTGGTCGACGCCGGGGCCCTGGAGGAGGGCGCCCCGCTGTCGATCGTCGTGCCGCCCGTGAAGAACCTGGACCGACTGGAGATCCAGCGATGGCTGGACCAGGACCCGGCACGGTCCCGAGTGCGCTGGCGGAACGACCGCGAGAAGCCGTTCGTGTGGGAGGGCGACGGATTCGCCTGGGCGATGAAACCGCTGATCCGTGAGATCGTCCGCCGGGCCACGGGCGTCGAGGGCGACGTGTGGGGACCCAACTGGTACCTCACCGGGGACGGTCGGGCGCTCAACAAGATCGCCGAGGACGTCTCGAGGGCCGACCAGGGTGACGACTCGTGATCACCGCGCCCGGACGGTCGATGTCGATCTCCACCGTGACCGCACGGGCGTGGTGATCTCCCGATCCTGAGATGACGGGCTCCTCGGGCACGGGCGGGGCGCCGCCTCCGGTGATCGGGGGCGCTCCATCCACATCGCGAAGCGGGTCCGCGCGGACCGTGCGCCCCTGATCTCCCTGACCCTTCACGCCAACCGGCGCACCTGCGGCCACAGCGCGGCCCAGGTGTCGCGGCGGCCGGTGGCGATCCACACCGGCGCGCCGCGCTCGTCGTTCGGCACCCCGGCCGCGTTGTCGATCCGCGCGACGGGCCGCACGTCGGTGAACCACCGCCGCAGGGTGGCCTCGTCGTACCCGAGGACGATCACGGTCGTCGCGGACTCGGGCGGCGGGCCCCAGTCGGCGTAGCTGTTCTGCCCGCTGTAGGCCGGCGGGAGCCCCGGCCCGAGGACCGCGACCGCCCCGGCCTCGCCGTAGTTCCGCCCCAGCACCACCGTGCTGCGCTGTTGGTCGGGCGGCACGAGCCGGGTCGCCGCGGCGACGGTGCCGACCAGCTCGGGCCAGCCGACCGTCTCCGGGGCGATCGGCGACACCGCCGCCTGCGGGCTGCCCGCCAACGCCGTCGCCGGGATCAGCGGCAGCACCAGCCACGCCACGACGACGACGTTCACGGCCAGCACCGCCGTCACGACCCGCGGCCGCCACCGCGCCCGGCGCACCCACGCCACCACGGGCGCCGCACCGGCCGCGAGCAGGACCGGGTAGGCCCCGGCCAGGTAGTAGTGCTTGCCGCCCGCCACGAGCAGCGCCACGAACAGCACCGCGTAGGTGATGGCGAACGCCCGGGCCGACCGGACCGCCGGGTCGCGGGCCAGCCGCCACAGCCCCGCGACCCACACCGGCACGAGGAACGGGCTGACCTCGATGAGCTGGAAGAGCGGGAACGTCCAGCGGGGCTCGCTGCCGCCGTTGCCGACGGTCGCGACCTGGCGGGCGAAGGCCAGCTGCGGCCAGCCGTGCGTGGCCTGCCAGACGAGGTACGGCGCCCAGACGGCCAGGGCGAGCAACGCCGCGGCGCCCAGCCACGGGTCGCGGAAGACCCGCCGTGGCCCAACGGCCAGCACCCCGAGCGCCGCCGCGCCGAGCAGGGTCGCGACGAGGGATTTGTCCAGCAGGCCGACCCCGGCGACGGCGCCGACGGCGAGCCAGGCCGGTCCCCCGTCGCGCAGGGCGCGCACGAGCAGCCAGGACAGCAGCGTCCAGGCGAGCAGGTCGAGCGTGCTCGTGGAGAGCATGTGCCCCGTGGCCAGCGGGAACGCCGCGCCGGCCAGACAGGCCGCGGCCACGGCGGCCGCGACGCGGTCGCCGCCGAGCTCGCGGGCCATCCGCCCGGTGACGACGACGCTCAACCCGGTCGCGAGCGCCGGCACGACGCGCAGCGCCGTCGGCGAGACCCCGAACAGCGCCTCCTGCGCCCGCGCGAGCCAGGGCGTCAGCGGCGGGTTGTCGACGTAGCCCCACGCGGGGTGCCGACCCGAGACGAGGTAGTAGAACTCGTCGCGGTGGAAACCGTAGCGCCCGGACACGGCCAGCAGGAGCACCGTCACCGCGAGCCCGATCAGCAGCGGCGCCGCCCGCAGCAGCCGGTCCCGCGCGGTGTCGGTCACGGTGGCGACGATGCCAGGGGGCCGCCGACGGGACGCGGCCGGAACCGTGACCGTTCCGCCGACGGGTCGTGACCGCCGCCCGGCACGGTCGGCGCGGCCCGGTGCTCCGCCGGGCGGCCGCACGGCGAGAGGGGGCGCCCGTGGTCTCCACCGAACAGGACTGGCGCGAGCAGGGGGACGCACCGGACCCGGCGACCGTCGGCCGTCGCCGGGTGCTGCAGGCCCTCGGCGCGGCGACCGGTGTCGCCGCGGTGGCCGCCACGGGCCTGCTCAGCTACCGCGCCTACGACGCGGCGGTGCTCGATCCCGGCGGCGGGGCCGCCCACGACCCGTGGCGGGACTGGCGGGCCGTCCCCGGACCGCTGGGGGCCGTCGGGGCGGCGGTCCTCGCCGCGAGCCCGCACAACACCCAGCCGTGGCGCTTCGCCGTCGCCCCCGACGCGATCGACGTGTTCGCCGACCCGGCCCGCGGGACCGGCTCCGTCGACCCCTTCGGGCGCGAGCGGGACGTCGGGCTGGGGTGCGCGCTGGAGAACCTGGTGCTCGCCTGCCCGCCCCGGGGTCTCGCGCCGACCGTGGCCCTCCTGCCCGACGGCGGCGGCGACCGCGTCGCGCACGTGGCGCTCGCGCCCGCGGAGCCCGGCGCCGACCCGCTGTACGAGGTGATCGACCGGCGGCACACCGACCGCGGCCCGTTCCGGCCCGCGCCGCTCCCGCCGGAGACCCTCGACGCCCTGTCCGGCCCGGATCCCGGCGGCAGCGGCCCGGCCGTGCACTGGATCGCCGGATCGGCGGCGCGGGACGCGCTCGGCCGCCTGCTCGTGGACGCGGCCGAGGCCCTCGTCGCGGACACCGGACAGTCGATCGACAACTTCGCGTGGTTCCGCGCGACCCACGACGAGGAGGAGCGGTACCGGGACGGGCTGGTGCTCGACGGGCAGGGTTTCTCACCGCTCGAGCTCGGGGTGGCGAAGCTGCTCCCACCGTCCTCCCGCGCCGACGGCGACCGGTTCTGGGTGGGCCGGACGCGCGACGTCCACACCGCGACGGCCGCGGCCTACGGCGTCGTCACGCTGGGGCAGGGCAGCCGGGCCGCGGTCCTCGACGCCGGGCGCCTCCTGCAGCGGATCCACCTGCGGGCGACCGCGGCGGGGATCTCGCTGCACCACATGAACCAGATCACCGAGCGCCTCGACCGCGAGGTGACCACGGGCGCGACCTCGGACCTCGGGCCGCGGCTCGCCGCGCTCCTGCCCGCGGGACGCCGGCCCGTCCTCGTCTTCCGCGTCGGGTGGCCGGTCCGCCCCGCACGCCCCACACCGCGCCGCCCCGTGACGGCGGTGATCGCGTGACGGCGACGTGGGCCGGCCGCCTCGGGAGCGCGGGGGCCCTGCTGCTCGTCGCCGCAGGTGTTGTCCAGGTCGTGGCCGGTCGAACGGTCCCGGCGTGGACGGGCGACAAGGCCTTCCCGGTCCCGCTGGGTCTGCTGACGGTCGCGCTCGGCGGCCTGGCGCTGCTCGCGGCGCGGCGGGCCGGACGCCAGCAGCAGTCCCCTGCGGCGCGGGCCGTCGCCGCGCTCGGCACGGCCGGCCCCGGCCTGCTGTGCCTGAGCACCGTCGGGCGGCTGGCCTGGATCCCGGCCGTGCTGCTCGTCGCCGCGGCGCTGCTCGCGGTGGGCACCGAGTGGCGCGGCGTGGCCGCCGCCGTCGCCGGGCACCGGTGGCGCGTCCTGCTCGGCGCACTGGGCTGCTGCCAGTGGCTCGTGGCGGCCGCCGCGGCGCCGGTGCCGACGGTCGCGGCGGTCGCGGGCGGCGCCGCGCTGCTCGTGGCGGCGGTCCTCCCGCGGCCGCGCCCGGCCGTCCTCGCGGTGCTCGTCGCCGTCGGCGTCGTCCCGCTGGCGCTCGTCGGATGGGCCGGCGTCGTCCCGCTCGTCGTGGCGCTGGTGGCCCTGCCCGTCGCGGTCGGCGTCGCGCGGGCGGCGGCCGGGCGTGGGGTCTCCGTCTGACGTACGTCGGCGGCCGTACGGACGATGGTCGTGATCAGTACGAGCTTCCTAGACTCCACGCCGTGGCGACCGTGCAGCGTTCCCCGCAGGGCGGCCTCGCCGAGGTGCTCGACCTGATCCTCGACAAGGGTCTGGTGATCGACGTCTTCGCGAAGATCTCCCTGGTCGGGATCGAGATCGTGACGGTCGACGCGCGCATCGTGGTGGCCAGCGTCGACACCTACCTGCGCTTCGCCGAGGCCACCAACCGTCTCGACCTGCACGAGAAGGGCGGCAAGGGGCTGGCCGAGCTGCCGGGGCACCTCACCGAGAAGACGATGCACGGCGGGGCCAAGGGGATCACCAAGGGTGTGCTCGACGCCGGCCACGAGACGTGGCGCGAGCTGCGCGAGGAGCGGCGGGAGAAGAAGCGGCGCAAGCGCGGCGAGTAGCGCCTGACATGCTGGCGCCCGTGCAGCCCGATCCCGTCCCCCACACCGCCGGCACCGACCCCGCCGAGGTCCACCGCCGCTCGGTGGCCCTCATCCAGGGCATGGACGCCGGCGACCTGGAGGCGGTCGGGCGGCTGCTGGCCGAGCTGGGCGGGCCCGAGGAGTTCGCCGCGCAGGTCGTGAGCCTGGCCAGCCTGGCCCGGCTGCTGCTCGACCAGCGCGAGGACACCGCGCCGGGCGCCGAGGACGCGCGCGCCACGGTGCTGCACGAGCTCGCCGGCGTCCTCACCGCCGCCGAGGACGCGTGAGCGACCCTCCCGTCCGGTGGGCCCCGGAGTCGTCGGGGAGGATCGGGGCGTGAGCGCCGCCGAGACGACCGCCGACCCGACCGTCGCCGAGGACGCCGCGCTGGCCCGCGAGCTCGCGGACGCGACCGGGGCGCTGCTGCTGGAGCTCCGCGACGACACCGCACCGGGCCGGGATCGCGAGTACCGCGGCGACGCCGACGCCCACGACTTCCTGGTCGGCGCCCTCGCCCGCCACCGCCCCGGCGACGCCGTGCTCTCCGAGGAGGGCACGCAGGACCCGGCCCCGCGCCGCGGCGCGCACCGGCTCTGGATCGTCGACCCGCTCGACGGCTCGAGCGGGTACGGCCGGGGCGGCGACGAGTGGGGCGTGCACGTCGCGCTCGTGGTCGACGGGACGCTCGTCGCCGGCGCGGTGGCCCTGCCCGCGCGCGGCGAGGTGGTCGACTCCGACACCGTCCCGCCCGTCGAGGACACCCCCGTCGACCCCGAGCGGGGCCTGACGGTCACCGTGAGCCGCTCCCGGCCGCCGTCGGAGCTGCGGCGGCTGGCGGCGGCGTTCCCGGTGCGGACGGTCGCGATGTCGGCGGCCGGGGTGAAGACGCTCGCGGTGGTCGACGGCCGCGTCGACGCCTACCTGCACTCCGGCGGGCAGTACGAGTGGGACAACGCGGCGCCGGCCGCCGTCGCCCAGGGTGCCGGGCTGCGCGTCACGCGGCTCGACGGCCGGCCGCTGCCCTTCGGCGCCGACGACCCGTACTCCCCGGACCTGCTCGTCGCGCGGCCCGCCGTGCACGCGGCGATCCTCGAGGTGCTCGGGGGCTGAGCGCTTCCGCTCCCCCGGTCGGCCGTCCACGATGCTCCCGTGAACGGCGTGCACGGCCGGGACGCGGAGCTCGCGGCGGTCGACGCCGTCCTCGACGGGCTCCCAGCGACGCTCGCGCTGTCCGGGCCGCCCGGCTCGGGGGTCTCGACGGTGTGGGCCGTCGCCGTGCGCCGGGCGCGCGAGCGGGGCGTGCTGGTCGTCACCGCGCGCCCGACGGCGGCCGAGTCCGGGCTGGCCCACGGTGTCCTCGCCGACCTGCTCCCGGGCCTGCCGCCGGCCGACGAGCTCCCGGCGCCCCAGCGCCGCGCGGTCGACGCGGTCCTCCTGCGGGCGGCCCCGGGCGAGGACGTCGACGCGCGCACGGTGGGCAGCGCCCTGGTCGCCCTGCTGACGCGGGCCGCGGCGGGCGGGCCCGTGCTCGTCGCGGTGGACGACGCCGACCTCGTCGACCCCTCCAGCGCCGCCGCGCTCGCGTTCGCGCTACGCCGCACCGCGGGGCCGGTGGGCGTGCTCGCGGGCGTCACGACCGACCGGGAGGCCCCGCCGCCGGCCTGGGTCGCCGCGCGGGGGGACGTCACCACGGTCGCGCTCGGCGGGTTGTCGGCGTCGGCCCTGCACCGCCTCCTGCGCGAGCGCACCGGCACCGCCCTGCCCCGCCCGGCCCTCGAGCGCCTCGCCCGCGCCTCGGGCGGGCGCCCGCTCTACGCCCTGGAGCTCGCGCGGGCCGTGGTCGACGGGCCGTTGCCACCGTCCCTCGGCGCGCTGGTGGCCGACCGGGTCGCCCGCCTCGCCCCGGCGACGCTGGAGGCGTTGTTGCTGGTCGCGCTCGCGGGCGAGCCGACCGTCGCGCTCCTGCGCCGCGCCGGCGCCGACCCGGCGGACCTCCTGCCCGCCGAGGCCGACGGGCTGGTGGAGCTCGCAGGCGAGCGGATCGTGATCGAGCACCCCCTCGTCGCGGCGGCCGTCGCCGGGCACGCGGGCCCGGGCCGCCGCCGCGCGGCCCACCGGTGCCGCGCCGACGTCGTGGCGCACCCGGAGGACCGCGCGCGGCACCGGGAGCTGGGCAGCCTCGGCGGCGACGACGCCCTGCTCGCGGTGCTCGACCAGGCCGCCGCGGGCGCCCGCGCGGTG
>NZ_BAABHO010000084.1:0-19384 GCF_039542135.1 Actinomycetospora chlora | reverse complement strand
CGGCACCGGCCCCACCGCTCCCGGCCGCCGACCAGCTCACCGCCGCCCTCGCCGCCGCCGAGCGTGCGGAGGCCGCCCGCCGCGAGGCCGCCCGGGGAGCCGCCGTGACTCCCGCTGCGACACCCGCCGGGAGCGCCGATGCCTGAGACCGTCCGTCTGGTCATCACCTCCGACGAGGGGCACAGCGTCGAGCGCCTCGTCGAGCTGCCGATCGCGTTCGGCCGCGACCCGGAGCGGGCGGACGTCGTCCTGCCCGACCGGATGGTGTCGCGCCGGCACGCCCGTCTGGAGGCCGACGGGGACGGCATCGTGCTCGTCGACCTCGAGAGCGCCAACGGCACCTGGATCGGCAACGACCGCGTGGAGCGGCGCCGTCTCGGGGCGGACGACGTCGTCACCCTGGGGTCGCACACCGTGCGCTGCGAGCTCACCGCCCCGGCGCCGCCCGACACGCCCCGCGCCGTACCGGCGTTCGGGTCCGCCGGTGGCGTCGTGCTCGGGCCGGAGGGGCTGCGCTTCCTGCCGCTCGCGGACCTCCACGCCGCCTGGGACACGGCGGACCGGCGCCTGGGCGAGATCACCGACGACCTCGCCCGGCGCGGCTCGGCGACCGACGTCGTGACCCGGCGCGAGGCCCACGAGCGGTGCATCGCCGGACTCGACGCCCTCGTCGACGCCGAGCTCGACGCCCTCGCCGGGCCGACCCTGTCGCTGTGCGCCCCGGAGGTGGACGTCGGGCGGTTCCGGGCGGGCGTGGCCGCCCTGCGCGCGCTCCCGGCCCACCGCGCGGCCCGCCCGGCGGGCGACGCGCCCGGCGACGTGGAGGCCCTGCTGGCGGAGGACCGCCGCCTGGTCGACGGGCTGGACGCCGCCCTCGGCGACGGCCTCGACGCCTTCGCCGAGCACGGGCCGGACGTCGTGCGCCGGGGCGCGGACCGACTGGTCGGGGCGCTGCGCGGGGTCCTCGCGGCCCTGGAGGAGGGCGACGCCCGCCTCGCCGAGCGGCGGGGGGCGACCGCGACCGTCTAGGCCGCGACCTCCTCGGACAGCGCGACGATCACGCCGCCGGGTCCGCGCAGGTAGCAGAGCCGGTAGACGTCCTCGAACCGCCCGACCTCGCCGACGAGCTCGCCGCCGTGGGCACGCAGGCGGGCGACGGTGTCGTCGAGGTCGTCGACCAGGAACATGAGCCGGCGCAGGCCCTGGGTGTTCGCCGGCGCGCCCGGCTCGGCGGTCCTGGCCACCGGCTGGCGGAACCTCGTCAGCTCGAGCCGGCCGTGCCCGTCCGGCGTCGCGACGAAGGCGATGTCGACCTGCACGTCGTCGAGCCCGACGACCTGGTCGACCCACCGGCCCGCCACCGGCATCGCCTCCCCCTGCCGCTCCATCCCGAGCTCGACGAAGAAGGCGATCGCGGCCTCGAGGTCGTCGACGACGACGCCGACGTGGTCCATGCGCGTGATCGTCACGGTGATCCCTCCCTGGTGGGTGTGTCACCCGGGGACGGAGCCACCGACGGGTTCTCGACGGGTCAGCCCGAGGTCGTCGCGAGCGGGCGGTGCGGGTCGCGGCCGGCGAGCGCGAGCACGCGGTGCAGCTCGGTGTCGGCGGGGGTGTCGACGATCGGGCCGTAGAGGCCGGTGCGGGCCTCGGGCGGCGCCTGCGCCACCCCGTCGACGAACTGCGCGACCGCGGCGACGTCCTCGTCCCGCACCGCGTACTGCACCCCGATCGCCCCGGCGAGGTCCCAGCCGTGCAGGACCAGCTCCTCCAGGGCCACGACGCCGAGCTGGGTGCGGGGCATGGTCAGCCCGCCCGCGCTGCCCTCGCCCTCCCAGGCCTCGGGTGCGGTCCACGCGGTGGCGAGGTCGGCGAGGCGCTCGTCGAGGAGGGCCCGCCACCCGTCGGTCACGTCCTGCGGCGCGCCGCCGCGGTCGGACTCGGTGTGCCGGGCGACGTTCGCGAAGTGCTGGGTCAGCGCCAGGAGGTGGCCGAGCAGGTCGCGCACGGTCCACGAGCCGCACGGCGTCGGCCGGTCGAGGTCGCCGTCGCCGACCTGCGCGGCCACCCTCGACACCTCGCGGGCGGCGGGACCGAGATCGAGCATGCGAATCACTCCTCAGGACTGGTTGGTCCTGAGAACGTACCAGCGCGGCGAGCCTCCGACGAGTGCCGTGAACCGGACGATTCACACCACTGCGCCACGTGGGGCACACTCGGCGCTCACTCCGCCCATCCGGGCCCCGAACCGGAGGAACGTGGTGCCGCCCTCCCCGCTCCCCTCACCGTCCGCACCGCCGCCGCTGTCCTGGCCCTTCACCGGCCGGGACCACGACATCGCGACCGTCGCGGCCGCCCTGGCCCGCGACGGCGCCGTGGTGCTCGCCGGGGCCGCCGGGGTCGGCAAGAGCCGGCTCGCCCGCGAGCTCGCGGCCCGGATCGCCCCGCACGACCCGGTCCAGGTCGCCCGGGCCTCCGCCTCGGCCCGGGACGTCCCGCTGGGGGCGTTCGCCCACTGGCTGACACCCGGCCGCGCCGACGAGGGCGACACCGCGACGCTGGCGCGGACCGCGGAGACCCTGCGCGCCGACGGGCCGCGCTCGGTCCTGCTGGTGGACGACGCGCACGTGCTCGACCCGACGTCGGCGGCCCTGCTCAACCAGCTGGCCACCGACCGCGCCGTGCGGATCGTCGTCACGGTCCGGACCGGCACCGTCTGCCCGGACGCGGTGACGGCGATGTGGAAGGACGGCGTCGCCACCCGCGTCGACGTCACCCCGCTGACCGAGGAGACGACGGCCGCGCTGCTCGAGGCCGCGCTGGAGGGGCCGGTCGACGCCCGTGCCGCCCGGCGGCTCCACGAGGTGACCGTCGGCAACGTGCTCTGGCTGCGCCACCTCGTCGAGGGGGAGCGCGCCGCCGGCCGGCTGACCGCGGCCCGGTCCGGGCGCTGGGAGTGGAACGGCCAACCCGTCCTCTCCCCCGCGCTCGAGCAGCTGATCGGCGAGCGGCTCGGCACCCTGGACGACGGGGAACGGCGAGTGATCGAGCTCGTCGCCCTCGGCGAACCGGTCGGCCTGCCCGTGCTCGTGGCGCTGGCCGGCGCCGACGAGGTCGAGCGGGTCGCCGACCGCGATCTGGTCACCGTGCACGCCGACGGCGCGCGCACCGAGGTCCGTCTGGGGCACCCGCTCTACGGCGACGCCGCCCGGTCCCGGCTGAGCCTGCCCCGGGCGCGGCGCCTGCGCGGTGAGCTGTCGCGCGCACTGCGCGACACCGGCGCCCGGCGCGCCGGCGACCAGCTGCGCCGTGCGGTGCTCGACCTCGACGGCGACACCCCGCGCGACCCCCGGCTCCTGGTCGGTGCGGCCCAGCAGGCGATCGCCCTGACCGACAACCGCCTGGCCGAGCGCCTGCTCGACGCGGCGGCCGAGGCAGGCGGGGGCTTCGACCCGGTGCTGAGCCTGGCGTTCCTGCTCAGCTGGGAGCTGCGCGCCGAGGAGAGCAGCACCGCCCTCGCCCGCGCGATGGAGCTGGCGACGACCACCGACGAGCGCATGCGCGCCTTCCTCGTCCGCGTCCAGGTCGTCTTCTTCGTCCTCGACCGGCCCGAGGAGGGGATGGCCCTGCTCGCCGCCGAGGAGGCGCGCACGCCCGACCGGCCCGAGCCGGCGGTGTGCCGGACGCTGCTCCGCGCCGTCGGCGGCGAGGTCGGGGCCGCAGCCGACGACGCTCTGGCCCTGATCGGCCGGGACGACCTAACCGTCCAGGCCCGGTGCTGGGCCTGCTGGCCGGCCGCCTACACGCTCGCCTTCCGGGGCGGCGAGTCCGACCGGGTGCAGGAGATCGTCGACCAAGGCGTGGCGGCGGCCCACGGGTCGCCCGAGACCGGGGTGATGGTCGGCAACATCGCCTTCGCGGGTCTCCAGGCCGCGCTGTACGCCGCCCGACACCGTGCGGGCCCGCCTGACCTGGCTCGACGACCTCACCGGTGCGCAGGCCGCGACCTGGGCCGGCCTGTTCCGGGGCAGCGTGGCCGGGGAGTCCCGGCCGCGGACGGCCGCCCGGCTCCTGACCAGCGTCCTCGCGAGCTTCCCCGGGCACGGCGGCGGCTGGTCGTCCCTGCTCCACGCCCGCATCGCCCAGGGCCACGCCCTCGTCGGCGACACCGTGGGCGCGGACGCCGCGCTGGCCACCGCGCAGCGGTACCGCCAGCCCTGGGTCCGCTTCTTCGACATCGAGATCACGATCGCCCGGCTCTGGGTCGCCGCCGCGCGGGGCGCCCGGGCGGAGGCGGACCGCTTGGCCGCGGAGGTGGTCACCGAGAGTCGGCGCCGGGGAGCGCGCTCGACCGAGCTCGTCGGCCGCCACCTCGCGGTCCGTCTCGGCGCGCGCGACCAGGCCGAGGCGCTCGACGAGCTCGCGCCCGACCTGCCCACCCCGCGGGCCGCCGCGAGCGCCGCCCACGCCGCCGCGCTGCGCGACCGTGACGTCCCCGGCCTCCTCGCCGCCGCCGAGGCGCTCGAGGCGTGCGACCTCGAGCTGGCCGCCGCCGACGCGGCCGCGCAGGCCGCCGTCGTGGCCCGCGAGGAGGGCCGCACCGCGGCGTCCGTCGCGGCCGCCGCACGCGCCACGACCCTCGCGGCCCGGTGCGAGGGCGCGCGGACCCCGGCCCTGCAGGAGGCCCGCAGCCCGCTGCGCATCAGCGACCGCGAGCGGGAGGTCGCGATCCTCGCCGCCGAGGGCCTCGGCAACCGCGAGATCGCAGCCCGGCTGCACGTGTCGGTGCGGACGGTCGAGAGCCACGTCTACCGCGCGTGCACCCGGCTCGGCCTGCCGGACCGCGCGAGCCTGGCCGCCTACGTCGTGGACCAGCCCGAGCCGTAGGCGGCGGCTACTTCTTGCGCCCGCCCCGCTTACCCTTCTCGCGCACCCGCACGTTGATCTGCACCGGCGTGCCGGTCAGGGGAAACGTCTCGCGCAGCTTGCGCTCGAGGAAGCGGCGGTAGCCGGCCTCGAGGAAGCCCGAGGTGAACAGCACGAACGTCGGCGGCCGGTTCTGCGCCTGCGTCGCGTAGAGGATCTTCGGCTGCTTGCCGCCGCGGACCGGCGGGGGCGTCGCGGCGACGACGTCGGCGAGCCACTGGTTGAGCTGGCCGGTGGGGACGCGGCGGTCCCAGTTCTCCAGGGCGGTGCGCATCGCGGGGGCGAGCTTCTGCACCGCGCGCCCGGTGCGGGCGGAGATGTTGACCCGCTCCACCCACGGGAAGCGGACCAGAGCCCGCTCGAGCTCGCGGACCATCGCGTGGCGGCGGTCCTCGTCGACGAGATCCCACTTGTTCATCGCGAGCACCAGCGCGCGGCCGGCGTCGGCGACCTGCGAGGCGACCCGCAAGTCCTGCTCGCTGATCGGCTCCGACGCGTCGAGCAGCAGCACCGTCACCTCGGCGGCCTCGATCGCCGCCTTGGTGCGCAGCGAGGCGTAGTACTCGGTGCCCGACGCCTGCCCGACCTTGCGGCGCAGGCCCGCGGTGTCGACGATCTTCCACGTCTCGCCGTCGATCTCGACGACCGAGTCGACCGGGTCGGTGGTGGTGCCCGCGGTCGCGTCGACCACCGACCGCGACTCGCCGGTGAGCTGGTTGAGCAGGCTCGACTTGCCGACGTTGGGCTTGCCGACCAGGGCGACACGACGCGGCCCGCCCTCGAGGTCGACGTCGTCGCGCGGGCTGTCCGGCATCGCGTCGATGACGAGGTCGAGCAGGTCGCCGGACCCGCGCCCGTGCAGCCCCGACACCGGGTGCGGCTCGCCGAGCCCGAGGCGCCACAGCGCCGAGAGCTCGTTCTCGCCGCGCTGGTCGTCGACCTTGGTGGCGGCCAGGATCACCGGCCGGTCGGCCCGTCGCAGCGTGCGCGCCACGGCCTCGTCGACCGCGGTGGCCCCGACCTGGCCGTCGACGACGAGCATGATGACGTCGGCGGTCGCCATCGCCGTCTCGGCCTGCGCCGAGATCGCCGCCTGCATCCCCTTGGCGCCGGGCTCCCAGCCGCCGGTGTCGAGCAGCGTGAACCGCCGCCCGTTCCACAGCGCGTCGTAGGCGACGCGGTCGCGCGTCACGCCCGAGACGTCCTGGACCACCGCCTCGCGGCGGCCCAGGATGCGGTTGACCAGCGTCGACTTGCCGACGTTGGGACGCCCGACCACGGCCAGCACCGGCTGGACCGGGCGCGCGTCACCCTCGATGCCCGTTCCTGCGTCGCCCTCGGCGAGCACAGCGGGCCCTTCCTCGTTCAATGCCTGTCCTTCGTGAAAGCTCAGTGAGAGCCGACTCCCGCGTCGGCGAAGCCGACGATCATATCGCGGTCCTCGGCGAGGTCCTGCAGGCGGTCGAGGACGCCGTCGATGTCCAGCGCCGAGGTGTCGACCTCGACCGCGTCGTCCGCGGGCCGCAGCGGCGACGCCGCCCGCGACGAGTCGAGCGTGTCGCGCCGCGCCAGGTCGGCGGCCACGTCCGGCCCGCCGGAACGCCCGGCCGCGGTGTTCTCCGCGTCGCGGCGACCGGCCCGGACGAGCGCCGAGGCGGTGAGGAACACCTTCAGCCCGGCGTCGGGGAGCACGACCGTGCCGATGTCGCGACCCTCCACGACGATGCCGGCGCCGGCGGCGAGGGCCTCGTCGACGACGCGGCGCTGCTCGGCCACGAGGTGGGCGCGCACCGCGGTGAGCGCCGAGACCGCCGAGACGGCCCCGGTCACCTCCGAGCCCCGGATCTCCGCGCCGACGTCCTCGCCGTCGAGGCGCACACGCGGCTCGGCCGGGTCGGTCGACAGGTCCAGGCGCGCGCCGAGCACCACCGCCACGACGTCGTCGTGGCCGTCGGCCGTGGTGGCCGCGACGTCCAGCGGGGCGCCCGCGCGCAGCACGGCCAGCGTCGCCGCCCGGTACATCGCGCCGGTGTCGAGGTAGCGCGCGCCGAGCCGCATCGCGAGCCCGCGGGCGGTGGTCGACTTGCCGGTGCCCGACGGCCCGTCGACCGCCACGACCCCGCGCAGAACCCCGTCCATCACTGCAGCCGCCTCCCGAACGCCGTCAGACCCTGCCCGCACCCGTTCGGAAGTCCATTGTGCCCTGCGGGAGGGGGCGTTGTCGGCTCCGGGTGAGCCAACGGACCCCGCTACAGCCCGACGGCCCGGTACAGCGACCCGACCTCGTCGCGGCCGAGCTTGCGCAGCGTGCCCGGGCGCTGCTCGCCGAGACGGACGTCGCCGACGGCGGTGCGCACCAGCCGGTCCACCGGCTTGCCGACGGCGTCGAGCAGGCGCCGCACGATGTGCTTGCGGCCCTCGTGGAGCACGACCTCGACCATCACCCGGGCCCCGGACCGGTCGATCACCTTGAAGCTGTCGACCGCCGCCGGCCCGTCGTCCAGCTCGACGCCGTCGCGCAGCCGCCGCCCCAGGTCCTTCGCGATGGGCGCGCGGATCTCGGCGAGGTAGGTCTTGGGCACCTCGTAGGACGGGTGCATCAGGCGGTTGGCCAGCTCGCCGTCGTTGGTGAGCAGCAGCAGCCCCTCGGTGGCGGCGTCGAGGCGCCCGACGTGGAACAGCCGCTGGCCCTCGGCCTTCTCCAGGACGACGTCGCCGACGCAGCGGCGCCCCTGGTCGTCCCACATCGTCGAGAGCATCCCCTCGGGCTTGTTCAGCGCGAGGTGCACGGTCTCGGTGTCGGTGACGACCCGCGAGCCGTCGACGTGGATGACGGACGTCTCCGGGTCGACCCGGATGCCCATCTCCTTGACGACCTTGCCGTCGACCTCGACGCGGCCGGCGCGCATCAGGATCTCGGCCTGGCGCCGGGACGCCACCCCCGCCTCGGCCAGGACCTTCTGCAGGCGGACGCCGTCACTCACGGTCACAGGCTACCAGCGCCCGTCCGGGCGACCGCCGGTCCCGCCCCGTCCACCGGTCGTCGCAGGAGACCGGGCGCGCACACGGGCGTCACGTGATCGACACGAGGCGCCGGTCGGATGCGCCCACGAGGGGACGAACGACCCGGACCGGATGAACGGAGCCACACACGGTGACAGAGCCAGCCCCCGCACGTCGCCCCCGCGTGCTCGTGGTCGGGCCCCCGGCCGACGCCCGCGGCGGCATCGGGAGCGTCGAGCGCGCCCTCGAGGAGCACGCCGAGGCCCTCGCCGACCTCGACGTCGTCACCACCCACCGGGACGGGCCGGCCGTCACCCGCCTGCGCGCGATGGCGCTCGGCACGCTCGCCGCCGCCGGGCACCTGCTCGTGCGGCCGCCCGACCTCGTCCACATGCACGTCTCCCAGCGCACTTCGGTGCTGCGCAAGGGCCTGCTCGGGCGGCTGGCGCGCGCCCGCGGGGTCCCCGTCGTGCTCCACATGCACGGCTCGGAGTTCCTCGACTGGTACGACGGGCTGCCGACGCCGGTGCGCGCGGCCGTCCGGGCGCTGGTCGTCCCGCACCGGCTCGTCGTGCTGTCCGAGAGCCTGCGCGGGCGCTACGCGACGCGGCTCGGGGTGCCCGAGGAGCGGGTGGTCGCCCTGCCCAACCCCGTCGAGTGGCCGGCGGCCGCACCCGCCGGGCGGGTGCCCGGCGGCGAGGTCCTCGCGCTGTTCCTCGGCCGGTTCGGCGCCCGCAAGGGGATCTACGACCTGGTCGACGCCTGCGCGCTGCTCTCCCCCGCGGCCCGGCACCGGCTGCGGGTGCTCGCGGCCGGCGACGGCGAGGTCGACGGGGTGCGCCGCGCCGTCGCCGCCGCGGGGATCGGCGACGTCGTCACGGTCAGCGGATGGCTGGCCCCCGCCGAGCGCGACGACCTGCTCCGCCGGGCCGACCTGCTCGTGCTGCCGAGCTCGCACGAGGGCCTGCCGATGGCCGTGCTCGAGGCGATGGCGTTCGGGGTCGCGCCGGTGGTGACGCCGGTGGGGGCGCTGCCCGAGGTGGTCCGCGACGGGGAGAACGGCGTGCTCGTGCCGGTCGGGGACGCGGCGGCGCTGGCCCGGGCGCTCGAGGCCCTGGTCGCCGACGACGACCGGCGCCGTGCGCTCGGGGCGCGGGCACGCACGGACGTCGAGCCGTACGCCGCGCCGCGCTGGGCGGGGCGCCTCGCCGACATCTGGGCGGCCGCCTGACCGGTCCGGTCACATCGGGGCGGCGCCGTGCGACCAGGAGGTGGACACCGAGGAGAGGAGCCACCGTGCTCGGACGCAAGACCTTCACCACCGACGAAATCGAGAACGCGCGCACCACGGTCGCCGCCCAGGTCGCCGCCCTGCGCGGCGCCGCCGCTCCTGACGAGCCCGCCCTGGCCAACGCCCTGCTGCTCGCCCTGGACCGCCGCTTCGTGCACCGCATCCGGAACGTCTCCGGCAAGGACACCAACCCCGTCACCGAGGTCGAGCTGCTGGCCGAGTCGCTCCTCGACCACGACGGCGTGCTGACCCCGAACAAGGTCATCAGGTACCAGCCCGAGCGGTCGGTGCTCGGGCTGGCGCCGGGCGACGCCGTCTCGCTCGACGCCGACGCGTTCGAGCGCCTGGCCGACGCGTTCCTCGCCGAGCTCGCGGTGCGGTTCGCCGACACGGCCGCCTGATCCAGCGCCCGACCTACCGCACGCCCTCCCAGACCTCCTGCTCCGGGCCGTCCGGGGCGTCGGTCAGCGCGTCGGCGGCCTGCTCGCCCACGCCGAAGAGCCGCGTCGTCGGCGTCCCGGCCGAGTACGGCGGCCAGCCGGGGGTCGCCGTCGCGGGCGAAGGCGACCCACGCGCGACGCATGCGGGCGGCCAGCGCACGGGTCCGCTCGGCGTCGGGGACGGCGAAGGCGCCGGTGTCGACGCGGCCCACGACGTCGAAGACGAACGGCAGCTCGCGGCCGTGGCAGGCGCCGAGGCCGTCCTCGCGCCAGCCGAACACGTAGCGCCGCGTCGAGCCGGTGTGGGCGTCGGCGAGGCGGCGGGTGGGGACGCCGAACATCCAGTCGGAGCGCACGGCGTCGAACAGCGCCGGTGTCGTCGCTCCGCGGCCCGAGGAGCGGTAGGCGGCGACGACGCGGTCGGGGTCGTCGTGCAGCCGGGCGACGAGGGCACCCAGGGCGTCCTCGTCGGGCGCCGGGAACCCGAACGCCTCCCCGATCATCGTGTAGAGGGCCATCTCGTCGGCGTTGTGGCCGACCAGGAGGTCGATGTCGACGGCCGCGCCGTCGGCGACGGCCTCGACCGGCTGGCGGTCGAGCAGGTCGCCGTCGAGGACGGGCCCGAGCGGCGCGAGGCCCATGAGCGGGTCGCGCAGCCCCTGGACGGCGAGGTCCGGCGGCCGCCGCCCCAGGCGGGCGACGGCGGCGACCAGGCCCTCGTCGGGCACGTCGACGAGGGCGTGCTGGTCGACGCCCAGGTCGTCGGCCAGCGCCGACGTCGTCACCGTGGCCTGGGCCGGCGCGAGGACGTGGGAGCCGCCGCCGCTCTGCACGATCGCCCGGCGGATCAGCCCGGGCGGGGCGGCGACCAGCAGGGCGGCGACGCTCAGCGCGCCGGCGGACTCGCCGAACACCGTGATGCGGTCCGGGTCCCCGCCGAAGGCCACGGCGTTGTCGTGGACCCAGCGCAGGGCGGCGATCTGGTCGTGCAGCCCCCGGTTGGCGACGACGCCCGGGACGGCCCCGAAGCCGGGGACGCCGAGCCGGTAGTGGATCGCGACGACGACGGCGCCCTCCCGCGCCAGGCGCGTCCCGTCGTAGACGGGGGCGAGCGTGGCGCCGCCGGTGAACGAGCCGCCGTGGACGAACACCATGACCGGCAGCCCGGAGCCGCCCGGGGTGCGGACGTCCGCGGTCAGGTAGTCCGCGCCCGGCACCCACCCCGGCCCGGTGATCGGGCTGATGTCGGGCATCCCCGCGGCGGCGCCCGCCTGTGGCGCCGTGGGACCGGGGACGGTGGCGTCGCGCTCACCGTCCCAGCGCGCGGGCTCGGCGCGGGCGAAGCGCCGCTCCCCCACCGGTGCCGCGGCGTAGGGCACGCCGAGGAAGGTCGCGACGGCGTCAGGACCGTCGGCGACGGAGCCCCGGATCGTCCCGCCGGTGGTCTGCCGGATCTCGTCCACGCCGCGGGGTGCCCCCTGCGTCACTCGTCGATGTCGTCCACGTCGGGCAGGAGCGGCGCGATCGGCGGCAGGTCCTCGATCGAGTCCAGGCCCAGGCGCTCGAGGAAGAGCTCGGTGGTGCGGTAGAGCGTGCCTCCGCCGACGTCGGTGCCGGCCTCGATGATCAGGCCGCGCGCGGCGAGGGTGCGCATGACGCCGTCCACGTTGACCCCGCGCACGGCGGCCACGCGCGAGCGCGTCACCGGCTGGCGGTAGGCGACGATCGCCAGGGTCTCCAGCGCCGCGCGGGTCAGGCGGGTGCGTTGACCGTCGAGGACGAAGCGCTCGACGTACGGGGCGAAGCGGTCGCGGCTGTAGAGCCGCCAGCCCTCGCCGGTGGCGCGCAGCTCCATCCCGCGCCCGCGCTCGGTGTACTCCGCGGCCAGGCCCTCGAGGGCCTGCTGCACCCGCGGGATCGGCTCGTGCAGGACGTCGGCGATCTGGTCGGTCGGCGCCGGGGCGTCCACGACGAGCAGCACGGCCTCCAGCGCGGCGACGAGCTCGGCGTCGGAGACCAGCGCCTCCTCGAGCTCCTCGAGGGGGTCGGCTCCCTCGCTCACTCGTCCTCCCCCGTCAGCCCTGCGCTGCCCGCGTCACCCCCGGGAGCCCACCGGACGTGCAGCTCGGCGAACGCCTCGGGCTGGTCGAGCGCGACGTCCCGGGACCGGTACATCTCCAGCACGGCGAGGAAGCGTCCCACGACCTCGATGCCGTGCTCGCAGTCGGCCACGAGGGCGGCGAACGTCGCGCTGCCCTGCGCCCGGAGGCGTTCCGACAGGATCCGGACCTGCTCGGGCACCGACACCGTCGAGGCGTGCAGGTGGTCCAGCCCGACCGTCGGCGGCGGCTTCGGGCGGAAGACGGCCGCGGCGAGCTCCGCGAACCCGTCGGCGTCCAGGCCCAGCTGCACCGGTGGCAGGAGCTCGGCGAACCGCGGCTCCAGCGTCACCGCGCGCGGGTAGCGCATCCGTGCCGCGCCCTCGAGCTCGCGGAACAGTGCCGCGACCTGCTGGTAGGCGCGGTACTGCAGCAGCCGGGCGAAGAGCACGTCGCGCGCCTCGAGCAGCGCGAGGTCCTCCTCGTCCTCCACCTCGGCCTGGGGCAGCAGCCGCGCGGCCTTGAGGTCGAGCAGCGTCGCGGCGACGACGAGGAAGCCGGTGGTCTCCTCGAGGTCGGCGTCGTCGCCCAGGGCCGTGGTGTAGGCGATGAAGTCGTCGGTGACGCGGGAGAGCGCCACCTCGGTCACGTCGAGCTCGTGGCGGCCGATGAGCTGGAGGAGCAGGTCGAACGGGCCGGTGAAGTTGTCCAGACTGACCTGGAAGCGGCTGCGTTCGGGTGCTTCGGGGGCCAGCGTCACCGCGCGATGACCTCGCGGGCCAGGGCGCGGTAGGCCTCCGCGCCGGTGGACTTGGAGGCCCACCGGGTGATGGGCTCGCCGGCCACCGTCGTCTCCGGGAAGCGGACGGTGCGGTTGATGACGGCGTCGAAGACCAGCTCCCCGAACGCCTCGACGACGCGCGTCATCACCTCGCGGGTGTGCAGCGTGCGCGGGTCGTACATGGTGGCCAGGATGCCGGTGATCTCCAGCTTGGGGTTCAGCCGGTCCTGCACCTTCTCGATCGTGTCCATCAGCAGCGCCACCCCGCGCAGGCTGAAGAACTCGCACTCGAGCGGGATGAGCACGCCGTCCGCGCAGGCCAGCGCGTTGACCGTCAGCAGGCCCAGCGACGGCTGGCAGTCGACGAGGACGTAGTCGTAGCGGTCGAGCACCGGCGAGATGACGCGCCCGAGCGACTGCTCCCGGCCGACCTCGGTGACCAGCTGCACCTCGGCGGCCGAGAGGTCGATGTTCGAGGGCAGCAGGTCCATGCCCTCGACCGTCGTCGGGCGGATGACGTCCTCGATCTTCGTGCCCTTCTCCATGAGCAGGTTGTAGATCGTGGTGTCGAGCTGGTGGGGCTGCACGCCCAGACCGACCGAGAGGGCGCCCTGCGGGTCGAAGTCGACGAGCAGCACCCGACGGCCGTACTCCGCGAGCGCGGCGCCGAGGTTGATCGTCGAGGTGGTCTTGCCGACCCCGCCCTTCTGGTTGCACATCGCGAGGACCGTCGCCGGGCCGTGCCCGTCGAGGGGCCCGGGGACGGGGACGTGCCGGCGCGGGCGCCCCGGGGGGACCTCGCCGGTGGGCTCGGTGGTGTTCTCGGTGGTGTTGTCGGCGGTGGCGTGGGCCGTGGCGTCCGGCGGCTCGGGCTCCGTGGCTGACCAGAGGACCGGCTGGGGGTTCGACATGGCGTCCCTCCTCGTGCGATCAGCCTAGGAGGCGCTCCACGCGCGCCGGCGCACGACTCGCCGGGCGAGGTGACGACGTCCCGGCCGGTGTCGTGCGACCGTGACGCGTTCCGGTGGCGCCCGTCACGCACGGCGATCCGTTCCGCCCGGTCCGTCCCGATCTCCCGGTGGACGGAAGCCGGCGTGACGCCTCTGTGTGGCCGTTCCCATACTGTCCGCTTCCGTCGACCCACGAGGACGTGCGATGACGACCGAGCCGAGAACGAGCACCGCATCCCGGGACACCGCCGGCGCCGGCTGGGTGCGCCCGCTGTGCTGGACCGCCGTCGCGCTGGAGGGCTTCGACCTCGTCGTCATCGGCGTGGTCATGCCGGTGCTGCTGCGCGACCCGGCGTGGGACCTCGACCCGGCCGGCGCGTCGGTGGTCGTGACGGTGGGCCTGCTCGGGGTCATGGTCGGCGCGCTGGCCGTCGGGCCGGTCGCCGACGTCATCGGCCGGCGCCGCACGATGATCGCGACGGTGACGGCCTTCTCGGTCCTCACGCTGGCCTGCGCGTTCGCGCCGAACCCCGAGGTGCTCGGCGTCCTGCGCTTCCTCGCGGGCCTCGGGCTCGGCGGGGTGCTGCCGGTGGCGCTGGCCCTGGTCGCCGAGTACGCGCCGAGCGGGCGGGGCAGCAGCGCCACCACGATCATGATGACCGGCTACCACGTCGGCGCGGTGCTGACGGCCCTGCTCGGCATCCTGCTCATCGGGTCGTTCGGCTGGCCGGCGATGTTCGTCGCCGGCACGATCCCGGCGCTCGTGCTCGTGCCGCTGATCGTCCTGCGGCTGCCGGAGTCGGCGGAGTACCTGGCGCGGAAGAACGGCGAGCGCGACTCGAGCTGGCGTGGTGAGCGCCGCAACCCGGTCGCGACGCTGTTCCGCGACGGCCTCGCGCGCCCGACGATCGCGTTCTGGGTCGCGTCGTTCATGGGCCTGCTGCTGGTCTACGGCCTCAACACCTGGCTGCCCGAGATCATGCGGTCGGCCGGCTACGCCCTGGGCGCCGCGCTCGCCCTGCTGCTCGTGCTCAACGTCGGCGCGGTCCTCGGGCTGCTGCTCGCCGGCACCGTCGCCAACCGCATCGGCGTGCGCCCGGCGACGATCGCCTGGTTCGCCGCGGCGACCCTCTTCCTCGCGCTGCTGTCGATCAAGCTGCCCGGCATCGGCGTCTACGTCAGCGTGCTGCTCGCCGGCGTCTTCGTGTTCTCGGCGCAGGTGCTGGTCTACGCCTACGTGTCGCAGCTCTACCCGGCCGAGGGCCGCGGCACGGCGCTCGGCACGGCCAGCGGCGTCGGGCGGCTCGGCGCGATCGTCGGCCCGATTCTCGGCGGCGCCCTGCTCCAGGCCGGCATCGCCAATCCCTGGGGCTTCTACGTCTTCGCGATCGTCGCCGCCCTCGGCGCCGTCGCCGTCGCCGCCGTCGGCCGCGCCCCCGCACGTGCGTGATCTTTCGAGCGATGGCTCGGAAGATCACGCACGACCGAGGTAGCGGACCACCGTCGTCGCGACCTGGTCGGCGACGACGTCGGGCGGGTGCAGCGGCAGCACGACGTGGCTGATCGTCAGCCGCGCGGCGATCTCGGCGGCCGCGGTCGCCGTCGCGACGTCGAGCTCGGGGCGACGGCGGAGCAGGAAGTCCGCGCCGCGGTCGCGGGCGGCGGTCACGAGCGGCTCGGCCTCGCTCGTCAGCAGCGGTAGCAGCTCCTGCGCGCCCTGGCCGGTGAGCAGCGCGCGCAGCAGGGGGTCGCGCCCGACGGTGTCGAGGGTCGTGCGCACCGAGGAGGCCCACGCCCGGTGGATGTCGTCCTCGCCCTCGAGCGCGGCCTCGAGCTGGGCGAGGAACTCCTCGGTGCGCCGCAGCACCAGCGCCGCGGCGAGCCCCTGCTTGCTCGCGAACTCGTTGTAGAGCGTCTGGCGGCTCACGCCGATGCCGTCGGCGACGTCCTGCAGGCGCAGCCCGCGCCAGCCGCCGGCGACGAGCAGCTCCGCCGCGCGCTCGAGCGCCTCGTTGCGGACGAGGCCGCGGGTGCGGTCGGCGAAGGTCGGGGCCACGGCCGCAACGTAGACGCTGGCCATTGCTGCGTCCAGTCCGTGGACACGGACGCCATTCGTGTCTAGCGTCCTCCTCGTCCCGCCGACGTGGAGGTGGCCGTGCCCGCAGTCCGCACCGCGACGGGCGAACGCCTGTCGTCCGTCGTCCTCACCCCGATGCCGCGCGGCGTCGACGACCACCTGCTCGAGCGGGCGCACCCGCGGCGTCCCGGCCCGCTCGCCGCACCGCCCGCGGGCTCCGGCCTCGCCCCCGTCCCCGGTGACGCGGGCATGCCCGTCCTCGGGCACACGCTGACCTACATCCGCTTCGGGCACGCCTTCACCCGCGCCCGCCACGCCGCGCTCGGCCCCGTGTCGTGGTGCGGGTTCGCCGGCGAGCACGTCGTCATCGCCGCCGGGCCCGAGGCGACCCACGCCGTGCTCACCAACCCCGACAAGGCCTACTCGCAGGACGGCTGGCGCTACCTCGTCGACGACTTCTTCCACCGCGGACTCATGCTGCTCGACGGCGAGGAGCACCGCGTGCACCGGCGCGTCATGCAGGAGGCGTTCACGGCGCCGCGCATCCGCGGCTACGTCGACCGGACGGTCCCGGTGCTGCGCGAGGCCATCCCGGTGTGGCCGCGGGGCCGGCAGGTGCGCGTCTACCCGATGCTCAAGGCGCTGACCCTCGACGTCGCCACCCAGGTGTTCATGGACGGGCGCTCCGGGCCGGAGGCGCAGGCGGTCAACGACGCGTTCATGGCCTGCGTGCAGGCGGCGAGCGCGATCGTGCGCCGCGACCTGCCCGGCACCCGCTTCCGCGCCGGTCTGCGCGGGCGGGCCCTGCTCGAGCGCTACTTCACCGAGGCGCTGCCCGCCAAACGGGCCGGCGACGGCGACGACCTCTTCTCCGCGCTGTGCCGCGCCCGGACGCCCGAGGGCGAGGCGTTCTCCGACGACGACGTCGTCAACCACATGATCTTCCTGATGATGGCCGCGCACGACACGTCGACCATCACCAGCGCGGCCGCCGCCTACCACCTCGCCGCGCACCCCGCGTGGCAGGAGCGCGCCCGCGCCGAGTCGCTGGCGCTCGGCGACGCGCCGCCGGACAAGACGGCGCTGGAGTCGCTGACCACGCTCGACCTCGTCATCCGCGAGTCGCTGCGCCTGGCCGCGCCGGTCCCGGTGGTCATGCGCCGCACCGTCCGCGACACCGCCCTGCTCGGCCACCACCTGCCCGCCGGGCAGCTCGTCATGGTCGCCGGCGCGGTCAACCACTTCGACCCCGCGATCTGGACCGACCCCGACGCCTTCGACCCCGAGCGCTTCGCCGAGCCCCGACGCGAGGACCGCGCCCACCGCGACGCCTGGATCCCGTTCGGCGGCGGGGTGCACAAGTGCCTGGGCATGCTGTTCGGCCAGCTCGAGGTCACCGCGATCCTCCACGAGCTCCTGCGCCACCACCGGATCTCGGTGGCGCCGGGCTACACCCCGCGCTGGGACAACACCTCGCTCCCCGTCCCCGCGGACGGACTCCCGCTGCGCCTCGACCCCCTACGTGCGTGATCTTCTGAGCTATCGCTCAGAAGATCACGCACGTGCGCGGGGGTGGGCCATGGCGAAGACCTCGCGCAGGGTGTCGACGGTGACCTGCGTGTAGATCTGCGTCGTCGTCACCGACGCGTGGCCCAGCAGCTCCTGCACCACGCGCAGGTCGGCGCCGCCGTCGAGCAGGTGGGTCGCGAACGAGTGCCGCAGGGTGTGCGGGGATATGTCCCCGCCGATGCCCGCGCGGTCGGCCGCCGCGCGCAGCGACGCCCACGCGCTCTGCCGTGACAGCCGCGCCCCGCGGGCGTTGAGGAACAGCGCCGGCGTGCCGCGTCCCCGCTGGGCCAGCGCCGGCCGCGCCCGCACCCGGTACGCGTCCAGCGCGGCGAGCGCCGGCCGTCCGATCGGCACGAGCCGCTCCTTGCCGCCCTTGCCGGCCAGCCGCACCGACCGGTCGGTGGTGTCGACGTCGTCGACGTCCAGCCCGACCGCCTCGGTGATGCGCGCCCCGGTGGAGTAGAGGAGCTCGAGCAGCGCCCGGTCGCGCACGCCGGCCACGTCGTCGGCGTCGCCGCCCCGGGCCTCCAGCAACCGGCCCACGGTCGCGACGTCCAGCGCCTTCGGCAGCCGCCGGGGCGGCGACGGCGGGTGCACCTCGCGGGCCACATCGACCGCCACCAGGCCCTCGGCCAGCGCGAACCGGTGCAGCCCCCGCACGGCGACCACCGCCCGCGTCGCCGACGCCGTCGCCAGCGGGGTCCGGCCGTCGGCCCCCGTGCGCAGCGCGACGAGGAAGTCGCCGACGTGGCGCTCGGTCACCTCGGCGAGGTCGTCGATCCCGGCGCGCTCCAGGTGCTCGAGGTAGCGCCCCAGGTCGCGCCGGTAGGAGACCAGCGTGTTCTCGGCCGTTCCGCGCTCGACGAGCAGGTGGTCGAGGTAGACCTGCACCGCCCGGGACGGCCTCGTCGAGCCCCCCGTCACAGCACCTCCGACAGCTCCCGCACGGGCAGGTCGTGCGCCGCACCGACGGCCCCGGTCACCAGCTCGCCGCCCACGACGTTGATGCCCTTGGCCAGGGCCGGGTCGGCGGCCGCGGCGTCGGCGAGGCCGTGGTCGGCGAGGGCCAGCACGTAGGGCAGCGTGACGCCGGTCAGGGCCCGGGTGGACGTCGTGGGCACCGCGCCGGGGACGTTCGCGACGCAGTAGAAGATCGAGTCGTGCACGCGGTAGGTCGGCTCGGCGTGCGTGGTGGGGCGGGTGTCGGCGAAGCAGCCGCCCTGGTCGACGGCGAGGTCGACCAGCACCGAGCCCGACCGCATCCGGCCGACGAGCTCGTTCGACACCACCACCGGGGCCCGCGCGCCGGGCACCAGCACGGCCCCGACGACGAGGTCGGCCTCGCGGCACGCACGCTCGACCTCCGGGGCGCTGGAGAGCACGGTGCGCACCGCGCCGGAGAACACCTCGTCGACCCGCCGCAGCGCCCGGACGTCGACGTCGAGCACCTCGACGGAGGCTCTCAGCCCGACCGCGATCGTCGTCGCCGCCATCCCGGACGTGCCGGCGCCGATGATCACGACCCGTCCGGGACGGACACCGGGCACGCCGCCGAGCAGGACACCGCGCCCGCCCTGGGCGTTCTCCAGGTGGTGCGCCCCGACCTGCGGCGCCATGCGCCCGGCGATCTCGCTCATCGGGGCGAGCAGCGGCAGCGCCCCGTCCGCGGTCTGGACGGTCTCGTACGCGACGGCCGTCGCGCCCGCGTCGAGCAGCGCGGTCGTGCACTCCCGCGACGCCGCCAGGTGCAGGTAGGTGAACAGCACCTGCCCGCGCCGCAGGCGGTGGTACTCCTCGGACACCGGCTCTTTGACCTTGAGCAGCAGGTCCGCCGACGCCCACACCTCGTCGGCGTCGTCGAGGACCGTGGCGCCGGCTTCCCGGTAGGCGTCGTCGGTGATCGCCGAACCGAGCCCGGCACCGCCCTCGACGAGCACCTCGTGGCCGCGCCGGACCAGCTCGGTGACGCCGACGGCGGTGAGGGCCACCCGGTCCTCGTGGTCCTTGACCTCACGGGGAACGCCCACCTTCATGGCCGGACCATAGCCCCGCCGGCAGCCGCCGACGGCCCGCCGCGCGGCGGGCGCACACCGAGCACCGTGCGACGGCCTCGAGCCCTTCGCGGACGTCCTCGCCCGCACGGCCCAGCACCAGCCTCCGCGCGCGCACCCCACCCCGCGAACGAACGGCGCTTTCGCTGCTTCGGGGCGGATTCGTGCGGTGGTCGCAACACCCCTTGGTCAGTTGC
>NZ_BAABHO010000083.1:0-19700 GCF_039542135.1 Actinomycetospora chlora | reverse complement strand
CGGGGCCGCCCGCCCGGCGGCTGCCGAGCCGGCCGCGTCCCGGCGCGCCGACGGGGACCGCCGGCACGCCGGCTGACGTCGGCCGGCGCGCGGTCGGGGCGGGTCAGGCCGCCAGCCGGCGCCCGATCTCCCGCAGGCCGTCGAGGTCGTGCACGTCGGTCGACATCGCCGGCACGTCGATGATCGGCACCGCCGGGTGCGCGCGGGTGAAGCGGCCCAGCACGCGGCGCTCGCGCTCGGCGGTCTCGACGCGGTCGGCGTGGAGGCGCAGCACGGCGGCGGCCACCGAGTCGCCCCGCGCGGCCTCGAGCGTCTCGGCGCCCTCGCGGGCCCGCGCGCCCGACAGCGTCGCGTGCACGGGGTGGGTCCGGTTGAGCACGAGCCCGGCCAGCGGCATCTTCTCCGCCGACAGCCGCTCGACGAAGTAGCTCGCCTCGCGCAGCGCGTCCGGCTCCGGGGCGGCCACCACGACGAACGACGTGCCCGGTGCGCGCAGCAGCTGGTAGGTGGCGTTGGCGCGCTCCTGGAAACCGCCGAACAGCGTGTCGAACGCCTGCACGAACGCGGACGCGTCGGCGAGCATCTGCCCGCCGAGGATCGTCGAGACGGCCTTCGCGAACAGGTTGAACGTCGAGCCGACGAGCTTGCGGAACGCGTTGCCGCCGGCCCGGGCGGGCGCGGAGAGCAGGCGGATCATGCGCCCGTCGAGGAACGACGAGAGCCGCTGCGGGGCGTCGAGGAAGTCGAGCGCCGACCGCGAGGGCGGGGTGTCGACGACGACGAGGTCCCAGGCCCCGGTGGCCGTGAGCTGCCCCAGCTTCTCCATCGCCATGTACTCCTGCGTGCCGGAGAACGACGTGGAGATCGTCTGGTAGAAGGGGTTGTCGAAGATCGCCTGCGCGCGATCGGGCGTCGTGTGGCCGGCGACCATCTCGTCGAAGGTCCGGCGCATGTCGAGCATCATCGCCTGGAGCTCGCCGGTGCTGCCCGCGCTGCGCGCGAGCGCCCCGGGCACGGTGCGGGGCTCGTTGTCGAGCTCCTCGAGACCGAGCGACTGCGCGAGCCTGCGGGCCGGGTCGATGGTCAGCACCACGACGCGGCGGCCCTGCTCGGCGGCGCGCAGCGCGAGCGCCGCGGCCGTCGTCGTCTTGCCGACGCCGCCGGACCCGCAGCAGACCAGCACCTTGGTGGCGCGGTCGGCGAGCAGGCCGTCGAGGTCGAGGTGCTGGGGGCGCCCGCTCGTCTGACCGGTCCGGCTCCGATCCGCTCCGCGTCCCTGGGTTCCCCCGGCGTCGGTCGGTCCGGCCATCAGCGCACCCCCTGCTCGCGCAGCAGCTCGGCGAGCTCGTAGATCCCGCCCAGGTCGACGCCCTCGCTGAGCTCGGGCAGCTCCAGCTGCGGCAGCCCGGCGGCGTCGAGCCGCGAGCGGACCGCACCCTCGATCTGCACCCGCTCGGCGTGCTCGACGGTCTCGGCGACCAGCCCGTCGACCTCGTCGTCCTTGAGGAACAGCCCGGCGGCCTCGAGCCCGGACCGCAGCCCGGAGCCGAGCCCCGCGCCGGTGGCCGCCCCGGCGAGCGCGGTGGCCGGCAGGCGCGAGGGCCGCACCCGGTTGACCAGCACGCTGCCGACGGGCAGCCAGGCCTCGCGGATCTCGTCGACGGTGTCGAGCGTCTCCTGCACGGGGAGGTCCTCGAGCTGGGTCACGAGGTGCACCGCGGTCAGCGGCGAGTGCAGCAGCTCGACGACCCCCTCGCTCTGCGAGTGGATCGGGCCGGTGCGCGCCAGCGAGCCCATGGCCTTGGTGACGTCGAGGAACTTGACGACGCGGCCCGTGGGCGGCGCGTCCAGCACGACGGCGTCGTAGAGCGGGACGCGACCGCGCGCGCCGCGCCCCTCGCCGACGGTGCGGCCGACGCACTCCTTGACCTTCCCGGTCAGCAGCACGTCGCGCAGGCCCGGCGCAAGGGTGGTCGCGAACTCGATGGCGCCCATGCGCCGCAGCGTCCGGCCGGCCAGGCCGAGGTTGTAGAACATCTCGAGGTACTCGAGCAGCGCCGCCTCGGCGTCCACGGACAGGCCGCGCACCTCGCCGCCGTCGGGGGCGACGGCGATGCGCTGCTCGGCGTAGGGCAGCGGCGGGGTGTCGAAGACCTGCGCGATGCCCTGGCGTCCCTCGACCTCGACGAGCAGGGTGCGGCGCCCGCCCGCGGCCAGCGCGAGCGCCAGCGCCGCGGCGAGCGTCGTCTTGCCCGTGCCGCCCTTGCCGCTCACGACGTGCAGCCGGGCCTCGGCGAGGGCGGAGGGCCAACGCGGATCCGTCACGCCACCACCCTAGGCGCGCTCGGCGGGCCCCGCGGCCGGTGCGCACGGGGTGCGGGTCACAGCGGGCACGGAGGGCTTCTCTACCCTCGCCCGCATGAGTGCGGAGCGTGTGACGTGGGAGTACGCGACGGTGCCGTTGCTGACCCACGCGACCAAGCAGATCCTCGACCAGTGGGGCGAGGACGGCTGGGAGCTCGTCACCGTGCTGCCCGGCCCGACCGGTGAGCAGCACGTCGCGTACCTGAAGAAGCCGCGCGGATGAGTGACCCGACCCCGCGGGAGCGCCTGGCCGAGCTGGGCCTGGAGCTGCCCCCGGTGGCGGCGCCGAAGGGCGTCTACGTGCCCGCGCGGCGCACCGGCGACCAGGTGTGGACGTCGGGCCAGCTGCCGCTCGTCGGCGGCGAGCTGCCGGCGACCGGGCTGGTCGGGGACGGGGTCGACCCGGACGACGCCGCCGCGTACGCGCGCATCGCCGCGCTGAACGCGCTGGCCGCGATCGACGCCCTCGTCGGGCTCGAGGCCGTGGCGTCGGTGGTCAAGGTCGTCGGCTTCGTGGCGTCCGCGCCGGGGTTCGGCGGTCAGCCCCAGGTGGTCAACGGCGCGTCGGAGCTCCTGGGTGCGGTGTTCGGTCCGGCGGGCGAGCACGCCCGCTCGGCGATCGGAGTCGCGGCGCTGCCGCTGAACGCCCCGGTCGAGGTTGAGGTCGTCGTCGACCTCACGTGAGCTGGAACCGGACCCTCCCGGCACGTCGGGCGGGCGGTGGGACGGAGCGCAGGTGGAGAGAACGACCGGAGCGGGTGCCTCGGCGCCGTCGCTCGGCGAGGCCGAACGGGCGTGCCACGACGTCCTGCTGGCGATGGCGGGCCGGCTGCCGGACCGCCTGCTCTGGCGCCTGCGTGACTGGCTCTCCTGCGGCGCCCACGTCGCGCTGCGCACCGCGCTGCCCCGCGCGCTGCTGCGCCACCGCGTCGGCATCACCGAGGACGAGCGGGCCCTCCTGCGCACCGCCGTGCTGGCCTGGGGCGGTCCGGCCCGCCTCGTCGACGCCGTGCTCCACGTCGAGGCCGCACCCGAGCCGGACGCGTCGTTCCTCGGGGCCGACGGACCGGGCTGGGACGACACCGACCTCGTGCTGCGCGCCCTCGCGCCCGTGACGGGCGGCGTCACCGCCGTGCGCCGGGCCTGGCGGTCCGCCGCGGGCGGGCCGGTGCGCGGCGTGCTCGCCGCCGCCGAGCGCGGGGGCGAGGCCGCGCTGACCGGGGCGCTGCAGCGCGCCCTGCGGGCCCGCGGCGAGGCGCACCCGTGCGTCGAGGTCCTCGGACCGTCGGTGTCCCCGGCTCCCTACCACCGCGCCGCGCTCGCCGCCGCCGAGGTGCTCTGGCGGGGCGACGCCGGCCGCGTCCCGACGCCCGCGCGCGCCGGTCGCGGCGCCCCGGCCGGGGAGCTGGTGGGCCATGGCTGAGCGCGACATGACCGGCGAGGAGCGCCCCCAGGCGTTCGGGCTGCCCCGCGAGCCGGAGCCGCCCGACCGCGCCGACACCGCGGAGACGAGCCTCGCCCGCCGGCGCGCCGACGACCCGCCCCGCATCGGCCGGACGGGGTTCGACGCGCTGGACGCCGACCTCGCGGGCCTCGCCGGCGGCACCGGCGACGTCGCCAACCTGCCCCCGTGGTCGGTGCGTGACGAGCGCGCCGCGGGCACCGGGCGCCGTCCCGACCGCGACCCCGTGGCGCTCGCCGCGTGGCGCCGGGTGGCCGAGCGTCGCCGCCGCCGCGCCGCCGGCGAGGCGCTCGACGTGCCGACCGGCGACGACGCCACCGCGTTGCCGGTCGCGGCCGACGAGCCCGCCGTCGTCGAGGAGCCCGTCGTCGAGGAGCCCGCGGTCGAGCCGACCGTCGTGGAGCCGACCGTCGTGGAGCCGACCGTGGTCGAGCCGACCGTGGTGGAGCCGACCGTGGTGGAGCCGACCGACCCCGTCGAGACCCCGGCCGACGAGGCCGGCGAGCTCGTGGACGTCGAGGACGGGCCCGAGGACCACGATCCCCGGCCCGGGCCGGACCCCGAGCCGGTCCCGGCGCCGGTGGTGCGCGACCCCCGGCCCGGCCCGGCCGAGCGCCCCTCCCCGCCCCCGGCCGCCCGCGGCGAGGACGCGCGCCCGGGCGGGCGTCCCGAGCAGGGCGGCCGCCACGAGGTGCTGCTCTCGCTGGCCGGGCGGATCGACGACGACGCGCTCTCGTCGGTGCGCGAGCTGGTCGCGGTCGAGGACGAGGCCGGCGCCGCCGAGCTGCTGGCCGGGTGCCTGCTCGCGGTCGGCGCCGGGGTCACGGCGCGGGAGCACGCGGTGCTGGGCCGCTGGTTCGCGGCGTCGCGCGTGGACCCGGAGCTGATCGACGCGCTGCCCCGCGACCCGGAGGCCGACCGTCGCGACGAGCACCGCTTCACCGCGGAGCCGCCGGCGGGTCCGTCCGGCGCGGCGGGCGGGGCCGGCGACGCCGTCGCCCGTGCGGCCGGTCGCCTGCCCGGCGTGCAGCGGGTCCGCGAGTGCTGGCGCACGACCCCGGCCGGCTCCGCGCCGGGCCCGGTGCCGCACCGCGTCGTGCTCGTGGAGACCCGGTCCGCGGACGATTGCGAGCACGTCGCCCACCACGTGGCGCACGCCGCCCGCGAGCTGGGCACCGTCTCGGTCGAGGTGTTCTCCGCGGACGCCGAGCTCCCCGCCTACCACCGGGCAGCGATCCGGGCGGCCCGCCCGCTCGGCACCGGCCCGACGGCACCCGAGCCGGCCGGGACCGCGCCGGTGTGGCCGCTCGCGACGTCCCCGCGGACCCGCGGCACCGAGGAGGTGCCGCCGTTCGGCGTGCCCGCGGTGTTCGCCGACACTCCCGCGCCGACGCCGCCGGAAGCCGAGCCGGCCGAGCCGGCCGGCGAGCGCTACCGCACCGTCGCCGAGGCCGGCCGCGATCCGCTCGAGCGCCGCGCGGTCCGCCGCGGGCCCGTCGAGCCGGACCTGGCCCCGGAGCGGGTCGAGCCGCCCGCCCGGCCCGGCCCCGTGGAGCCCGAGCCCCGTCCCGAGCCGGTCGATGCCGGGCGCATCGAGCGGGTGGTGCGGACCGAGCCCCCCGAGGAGCCCGCCCCGCCGGCGGCGCCGGACGAGACCGTCGCCCCGGCCGAGCCGGCGCCGGTCGACGTCGACACCGAGGACACCGCCGAGCGGATCGCCGCGCTGTGGCGGGTGCCGCCGCCCGACGAGATCCTCTCCGACGAGCACCCGATCTCGGCGTGGACCGAGGGTCCGGTCGGCGTGACGTTCGGCGGGGACCTCCCGACCCCGGCTGACACCCCCGCCCCGGCCGACTCCGCAGCCCCGGTCGACGGCACCGGGTCCGTCGACCCCGACGCGGCGACGGGCGACATCCCGGTCGTCCGGGCGGACCCGCCGCCCGCGACGGGCCGGCGCTCCCGGCACAGCCGCGACGAGACCGGCGCGTTCCCCGTGCCGGAGGCCTCCGAGCCGGCGCCGACGAACGGTCACCACCACGGGCCGGAGGCCGGGGACGCCGTGGAGAGCCCGAACGGCCCGGACGCTCCCGCCGACACCGGCGACCTCGCGACCGGGCCGATGCCGCAGGTCGGGGTGCCGGCGGCGCCGGCGCTGTCGCCGTCGGGCCCGGACTCGTTCGACTCGCAGCTCTCCGAGCGGGAGCGCGAGCTCCTGGCCCGGCTGCACGAGGAGCTCGCCTCCCGCGAGCGCCTGGAGGCCGACGCGCCCGACCCGCTCCTGGGCCGTCCGGGGCCCTCACCGGCCCCGCCGTCCCAGGCCCCGCCGCCGTCGCGCCCCCCGGCCCCGCCCGGCTCCGAGGAGACCACGGCCCCGCGCCCGCGACCCGTCGCGCCCCCGGGACCGGGGCGCCCGCCGCAGCCCCACCCGGGCCCGGCGAGCACCAACGGCACCGGCACGAACGGCCACCACCCCGGCGTCAACGGCCACGGCCTGCCGCGTCGGAGCGGTCACGACGACGAGGACGGGACGCCGCGCGACGCCTAGGGTGCGCTGCGTGACCACCGATCTCGTCGACCTGCCTCCGCGGTTCGGGATGGACCGGCCCGCGTTCGACAGGATCGGCCGTCGCCCGCCCGGCGAGCTGCGCCTGGCGTCGACCGTGATCCTGGTCCGGGACGGCGCGGCCGGGGACAGCGCCGAGGTGTTCCTGCTCGAGCGGGCGGGCGAGATGGCGTTCGCGGGCGGGGTGTCGGTGTTCCCCGGCGGCGGGCTGGACGAGGCGGACCGCACGGCGCTGCCCGAAGGCCTCGTGGACGGGCCCGCAGCGGCGCAGGCGGCGACCACGTGGGCCACCGACGCCGAGGGCGCCGCGGCCCTGCTGGCGTGCGCGGTGCGGGAGACGTTCGAGGAGACCGGCGTGCTGCTCGCCGGCGCCCGCCCGGCCGCGGGGGCGCGCGAGCGCCTCGTCGCACGCGAGATCGGGCTGCGGGACGTGGCCGACCGGGTCGACGCCGAGCGGCTGCGGCCCTGGGCGCGCTGGATCACCCCGGAGGGCATGCCGCGCCGCTACGACACGGCGTTCTTCCTCACGACGGTCCCCGAGGGCCAGGAGCCCGACGGCGCGACCACCGAGGCCGTCGGATCGGGCTGGTGCACCCCCGCCCGGGCGCTGCGCGAGTGGGAGGACGGCCGGCGGGCCCTGATGCCGCCGACCTGGGCCGTGCTGACCGAGCTGGCGGAGGCCGGCGGCAGTGCGGCGGAGCTGCTCGCGGCGGCGGCCCGGCGACGCCCCGAGCCCGTGACCCCGCAGTTCCGTCCCGGCGACGAGCGCGTCGGGCTCGCGGTGCCGGCGCACGCGTTCGGGCACGCCGCCGGGGAGGCGTCGTGAGCGGCCGCGTCGTGCCCGGGCCGGACGCGCCGGCGCACCCGGCCTACGAGCAGCTGCGGGCGGTGACGGCGGCCGCGTCGGTGGTCCTCGCCGAGAACCCGTCGCCGATGACCCTCGACGGCACCAACAGCTGGATCCTACGCGCGCCCGGCCAGGCCGGCTGCGTGGTGGTCGACCCCGGCCCCGAGGACCCCACGCACCTCGACCGCCTCGCCGCGTGCGGGCCCGTCGAGCTGGTGCTGCTGACCCACCGCCACCTCGACCACACCGAGGCGGCCCGGTCGTTCGCCGAGCGGGTCGGGGCGCCGGTGCGGGCGCTGGACCCGACGCTGACCCTGGGCGCGGAGGGCCTGGGCGCCGGCGAGCGGCTCGCGGCCGCGGGCCTCGACCTGCGCGTGCTGGTGACACCGGGCCACACCGACGACTCGCTGTGCCTGGTGGTCGACGACGACGGCTCCGTGCTCACCGGCGACACCGTGCTCGGCTACGGCACGACCGTGCTCGGCGACTACGGCGGGGCGCTGACCGACTACCTCGACTCCCTGCGCCGCCTCGCCGACCTCCCGGACGGCACGACGCTGCTCCCCGGGCACGGCCCGGACCTGCCGGACGCGCGCGAGACCGCGGAGTACTACCTGCGCCACCGCGAGGAGCGCCTCGACCAGGTGCGCGCGGCGCTGCGCGAGCTGGGCCCGGACCCGGCCCCGCGGCAGGTCGTGGAGATCGTCTACGCGGACGTCGACCAGACGCTGTGGCCGGCCGCCGACCAGTCCGTCGCCGCCCAGCTCGACCACCTGCGGCGGGTCGGGCCGGAGTGACTAGCGGGCGCGGCGGGCCAGGCGGTCCGGCTCGAGGATGAGGACGCTCTTGCCCTCGAGGCGCAGCCAGCCGCGGGCGGCGAAGTCGGCGAGAGCCTTGTTGACCGTCTCGCGCGAGGCGCCGACAAGTTGGGCGATCTCCTCCTGGGTGAGGTCGTGGGTCACGCGCAGGAGGCCGGCCTCCTGGGACCCGAAGCGCTGCGCCAGCTGCAGCAGCGCCTTCGCGACGCGGCCGGGCACGTCGGTGAAGATCAGGTCGGCGAGCAGGTTGTTCGTGCGCCGCAGGCGGCGGGCGACCACGCGCAGGAGCTGCTCGGCGATCTCCGGACGCTGCGCGATCCACTCGCGCAGCGCGTTGCGGTCCATCGTGTAGGCGCGGACGTCGGTGACCGTGGTGGCGGTCGAGGTCCGCGGCCCCGGGTCGAAGATCGACAGCTCGCCGAACATGTCGGACGGGCCGAAGATGGAGAGCAGGTTCTCGCGACCGTCCGGTGACCGTCGGCCGATCTTCACCTTGCCGGTCGAGACGATGTAGAGCCGGTCGCCGGGCTCGCCCTCGTTGAAGATCACCGTGCCGCGCGGGAACTCCACGCGCTCGAGGGACTCCGTGAGCACCTCGATCGCGGCGGGGTCCACCCCCTGGAAGATCCCGGCCCGGGCCAGTACCTCGTCCACCGTCCGCTCCTCGCCGACTCTCGCCTCACCGCGCGCGGTCACCGGGCTCTCACCGGTGTCCCGCACTGTCTTCGTTCGCTGTGTCACCAGTCACGTGCGCCCGCAGCATAGTCACGTCATTACCCATGATCACGCCACGCCAGGCGCACGGAACTCACCGCATCGGGGTGGATCGACCGTCCTCGTGGTGGACGTTCGCCCGATCGGACCATCATAGCCGTCGGGATCCCCGCGCACTGCTGCCCAGCGTGAGCGTCAGGCCCGTTCCTTGGTCCGGCGGGCGCCGAGACCCCCGCGCTTGCCGAGGTTCCGCAGCCGGAACATCTGCAGCGCGCCGCCGATTCCCTGCCGGAACAGCGCCTTGACCTCGTCGGGCCGGGCGCGCTCGAGGAAGTCCTCGACCTCGTCCTCGCGGACCGTGCCGGACCGCAGGCGGGTCTCCAGGCGCTCCATCCCGAGCGCGAAGACCATCACCAGGAGCGGGATGAGGACGGCGAGCCAGGCGGTCATGGTCCCTGCATCGTCGCGCACGGCCCGGGGCGCTGCGCCATCGGGGTCGTCCCCGGCGTGTCGGCGCCGTGGCGTGGGGGGCGCCGGGCGGTGGGCCCGGCGGGCACGTCGGGGGCGGGTCCTACCCTGGGTGGGTGAGCAGGGCAGCCCGCGGCACGGGTGAGGAGAGCCGGCTCGCGCTCGTGCGGCGGGCGCGACGGATGCACCGCGACCTGGCGGTCGCGCACCCGGACGCCCACTGCGAGCTGGACTTCACGTCGCCGCTCGAGCTGCTCGTCGCCACGGTCCTCTCGGCGCAGACCACGGACGTCACGGTCAACAAGGTGACGCCCTACCTCTTCGCGCGCTATCCCGACGCGGCCTCGCTGGCCGGCGCGGAGCGCACCGAGCTCGAGGAGATCCTGCGCCCCACCGGCTTCTACCGCGCGAAGGCCGAGTCGGTGACCAAGCTCGGCGCGGCCCTGGTCGAGCGCTACGACGGCGTCGTCCCCGGCCGTCTCGAGGATCTCGTGACGCTGCCCGGCGTCGGGCGCAAGACGGCCAACGTCGTGCTCGGCAACGCCTTCGACGTCCCGGGCATCACCGTCGACACGCACTTCGGCCGCCTCGCCCGCCGCTTCGCGTGGACCACGTCGGAGGACCCGGTGCAGGTGGAGAAGGAGGTGGGCGAGCTCATCCCGCGCAGGGACTGGACGATGCTGTCCCACCGCATGATCTTCCACGGCCGGCGCGTCTGCCACGCCAAGAAGCCCGCGTGCGGGGCGTGCTCGCTGCGCCGTGACTGCCCGTCGGCCGGCACCGGGGAGAACGACCCGGTGAAGGCCGCCAAGCTGGTCAAGGGCCCGGAGGCCGCGCACCTGCTCGCCCTCGTCGGCCTCGAGCGGTGACGCGCGCCGAGGTCCGGGCCACGCTCGTGGTGCTCGTGCTCGTCGTCGTGGGCGTCATCGCCCTGTGGCCGCGCGGCGAGGACGCCCCCACCCCGGTCGCGGACCCGTCCGCGGTCCTCCAGCCCGCCCCCACCGCCGCGCCCGCGGGCCCGGACGACCCCGCCGACCTGGCCGCGGCACGCGCCGCGGCAGGCCTGGCCCCGTGCCCGACGCCGGCGCCGGGTGCCGCCCCGGTGGCGGCGCTGGCCGGCGTCACGCTGGACTGTCTCGGCGCGCCGGGATCCGTCGACCTCGCCGCCGCGCTCGCCGGTCGCGACACGCTGGTCAACCTGTGGGCGTCGTGGTGCGGGCCGTGCCGCGAGGAGATCCCGCCGCTGGCCGCGTACGGCGCGCAGCCCGGGGCGGTCGCGGTCCTCGGCGTCGACGCCGCCGACCGCTCGACCGACGCGCTCGGGCTGCTGCAGGGACTCGGCGCGCGCTACCCCTCGGTGAGCGACCCGGCCCAGGTCGTCGGCCCGAAGGTCGGCGCCCCGCCGATCCTGCCGGTGAGCGTGCTCGTGCGGGCCGACGGCCGCGTCGTCGACATCCCGCCGCAGGTGCTGCGGACCCCCGAGCAGGTCCGGGCCGCCGTGGACGCGGCGCGGGGGGCCGCCTGATGGGGGCGCCCGAGCGCGACGACGCCGACACCTGCCGCCCGGACGAGGCCCCGGCCTGGCTGGCGCCGCTGGTGGAGGCGTGCCGGCACCTGGGCCCCGACGACGTCCCGTTCCGCCGCCGCCCCGGGTCCGGCGGGCGGCGCGCCGCGGTGCTCATGCTCTTCGTCGACGCCGGGGACGGCCCCGAGCTGCTGCTCACCGAGCGGGCCGCGGAGATGCGCGCGCACGCCGGGCAGGCGGCGTTCCCCGGCGGGGCGATCGACCCCGAGGACACCGGGCCGGTCGCCGCCGCGCTGCGCGAGGCGCAGGAGGAGACGGGGCTCGACCCCGACGGCGTCGTCCCGCTGCTGACCCTCCCGCCGCTGACCATCCCCGTCACCGGGTTCGCCGTGACGCCCGTGCTCGCGCACTGGGAGCGCCCGGTGCCGGTGCACGTCGTCGACCCCGGCGAGACGGCCGCGGTGGTCCGGGTCCCGGTGGCCGCGCTGGCCGATCCGGCGGCCCGGTTCCGCGTCACGGGGCCCTCGGGCTACGTGGGTCCCGCGTTCGCCGCAGGGGGACTGCTCGTCTGGGGCTTCACGGCCGGTCTGGTGGACTGGATGCTCACCCTGGGCGGGTGGGCGAGACCCTGGGACGGTTCCGACGTGCGTGACCTCGACGAGGTGTGGGCGCAGCGGCACGACCTGAGCAGCGCGCGCCCCGCGCCGACCCGGCCCGATGCGGCCGCCGAAGGAGGTCCGGTCCGGTGAGCTGGGTCGACATCGTGGTCGTGCTGCTCGCGATCGCGGCGGGCATCTCGGGCTGGCGCCACGGTCTCGCCGTCGCCGCGCTGAGCTTCCTCGGGGTGCTCGGCGGGGCGCTGCTGGGCCTCAAGATCGCGCCCGCCGTCGTCGAGGCGTTCGAGGGCACGACGTCCAAGATCGTGGTCAGCGTCCTCATCGTCGTGGCGCTGGTCGCGCTCGGCGAGACCCTGGGCGTCTACCTGGGCCGCGCGCTGCGCGACCGGATGCGCCTGCCCGCGGTGCGCACCGTCGACTCGTTCTTCGGCTCGATCCTGCAGGCCATCACCGCGCTGATCGTCGCCTGGCTGATCGCGCTGCCGCTCGCCGGCTCCTCGCAGACCGCCCTGGCCTCCGCGCTGCGCGACTCCCGCGTGCTGGCCGGCGTCGACACGGTGATGCCGGACCCGCTGCGCCAGCTGCCCAACGAGCTGCGGGCGCTGTTCGACGCCTCGGGCTTCCCGGACGTCCTGAGCCCGTTCTCGTCCACGCCGATCGCCGAGGTCCCCCCGCCCGAGCAGGCACTCGTCGAGGACCCGGTGGTGCAGCAGGCGCGGGCGAGCGTGCTCAAGGTCCGCGGCCGGGCGCCGTCGTGCCAGCGCGCGCTCGAGGGCACCGGGTTCGTCATCGGCGAGGACCGCGTGATGACCAACGCCCACGTCGTGGCGGGGACCGACGAGGTGTCGGTGGAGGTCCCGACCTCCGACGGCGACTCCCGCACCCGCGCCGCCCGCGTCGTCTACTACGACGACGAGGTCGACGTCGCGGTCCTCGCGGTGCCGGGGCTGGACGCCACGCCGCTGCAGTTCGACTTCGCCGGCGCCCGGACCGGCGACAACGCCGTCGCACTGGGCTATCCCCTCGACGGGCCGTTCTCGTCCTCGCCGGCGAAGGTGCGCCAGCGCATCCAGCTGCGCGGCCCGAACATCTACGAGAGCGAGACCGTCACCCGCGACGTCTACACGATCCGCGGGCAGGTGCGGTCGGGGAACTCCGGCGGCCCGCTCGTCGACCCCCAGGGCCGGGTGATCGGCGTCGTCTTCGGCGCCGCCGTCGACCAGGGCGACACGGGTTTCGTCCTCACGGCCGACCAGGTCCGACCGGCCCTCGACGCCTCCCCGGCGGCCACCGGCCGCGTCAGTACCGGCTCCTGCGCCGCCTGAGTGCGAGCAACGCGGCATTCCTGGCGTCCCACGCCAGGATCGCCACATCCTCGCCGAGACGACACGCGGGGCGTGCCAGCCTGGCGTCCACGCTGACACTGGGTGTCAGTAAATCCGCCACGATCACCGTCGACGACTCGACAGGCGCAGGGCGGCCATGACCGGCACCGCGACGAGCAGCGCCGCGCCCGCCGGGTGGTGCGCGCGGGCACCGGCGAGGTCCAGCCGCGACGCGCGGCCGATCGAGCGGGTGAGCCCGCACGCGGGACAGGACCGGCGTGTCAGCAGGCGGTACGGGCAGACCGTCGGCCCGCGGCGCCCGCCCGCCACGGCGGCGACCCCGACGTAGGCGGCGGCGACCCCGATCACGCGGTCGAGGGAGCTCATCGCCCCGAGCGGGACGCGGTGACCGAGCGCGCGTAGTTGACCATGTCCTGGTAGCGGGCCATGTCGTACGGCGAGGTCACGGGCAGTTGCGTCGCGTGGAAGAAGCCCGGCCCCTGCACACCCACCTGCGCCCACCCCGTCGTGCGCTCCTCCTTGACGAGCAGGAACAGCAGACCCAGGAGGCAGAACACGGCGAACACGATCGCCAGCACGATCGCCCACGTCGGGATCTCCGACGTCGTCCGGGACTGGTCGGTGAGCGTCCAGTAGACCTGCCCGACGGGCACCCGGCCCTGCGGCGAGAGGACGTACTCCGACGTCACGCTGATGTCGCCGATGGTGACGAGCACGGGGTCGGGCGCGTACCCGCCCGGGTCCGGGGTCATCGGTCCTCCTTCTCGCGGCGTGCGGGCCGGGTCACCACGGTGCTGTCAGGGAGCGTCGAGGAAGTCCAGCAGGGCGTCGGTGACGTGCCGGGGTGCCTCCTGGTGCGGGAAGTGCCCGACGCCGTCGAGGGTGCGGTGGTCGTGCCCCGCGTCGCACCACCGCGCCGAGGCGCGCGCGACGCGGTCGGGCACCCACGGGTCGTCCGCGCCGTGCACCTGCAGCACGGGCACGGTGACGCGCCGGTCCATCGCGGCCGCGTAGCGCGCCCCGTCGGGGCGGAACTGCGAGCGCACGCACCACCGGAACCCCTCGAGCGCCGTGTGCGACACGCGCGGCAGCAGCATCGCGGCACGGTGGTGGTCGGCCACCTCGGCGAACTCCGGGGCCGCGACCCATCCCGGTCCCGAGCCGTCACGCAGGAGCTCGGCCACCCACGCCGCGGCGTCGCGTCGGACGCGTCGTTCGGGCAGCCGCGGCACCTGGACCGACGCCGCGGCCCGCACCACCGGCGACCACGGCCGGCGGCGGGCGGCGTCGCGCAGGGCACGCGGGTGCGGTGCGGCGACGACGGCGAGGCGGCGAACCGCCCCGGGTTGCAGCGTCGCGATCGTCCACCCGACGGCCCCGCCCCAGCCCGCCCCGACGATCGCGGCCTCCCGCGCCCCCAGCGAGCGCACGAGACCGGCGGCGTCACCGGCGAGGGTCCACAGGTCGTAGCCGCGGGGCGGGCGGTCGGAGTCGCCGTAGCCGCGCAGGTCGGCGGCGGCGACGCGGTAACCCGCGGCCGCCAGGGCCGGGATCTGGTGGCGCCAGGCCCACCAGAAGCCCGGGAACCCGTGCAGGAGCAGGACGAGCGGCCCCGACTCGGGCCCGGCCTGCGCGACGTGGAGCTGCACGCCGTTGGCCGAGACGGTGCGGTGCGTCCAGGGCCCCGCGATGTCGGCGGCGGACCCGGAGGTCACACCGGGGACGGTGCTCAGGCGGCGTCGGAGCGGCCGCGGCTGAAGACCGCCACCGACTCCTTGGCGCTCTCGATGGTCCGCTCCGGCGCCTTGATCTTGCGGACCTTGAGGTAGCCGAGGAGGCCCATCAGCCCCGCGAAGAGGATCATGAGGCCGAAGGTGACCGCGTAGCCCGCCCACTGCTGGCTCGGCCAGATCAGGTTGAACGCCTCGGACACGGCGATGAACAGGAAGAACAGGCTGAAGAGCGCGACGACGCCGGCGACGACGAAGAAGACGCTGCCCTGCACCCCCTTCTTGACCTCGGCGGTGATCTCGGTCTTGGCCAGCTCCACCTCGGCCCGCACGAGGGTCGAGACGTGGGTCGTGACCTCCTTGACCAGCGAGCCGACGGAGGCGTCGCCCTCCTGGCGCACCGGCTCGCGGTTGAGGGGGATCGACGGCACGACCGGCGGGGTGGACGAGCCGCTGCTGGGCTGCTCGGGGCGGGTCACGGGCGCTCCTGGCGGGGGTCGGTCGCTCGGTTCGGGCTCGGCGAGCGGTGCTGAGGTCGGACATCGTGCCACGTCATCGGCGGTCCGCCGCGCGGCCCGCTGATCGGCGTCGGTCTTCCCCGTGACCGCCGTCCGTACTCCGGACGTTCCCCCGAGAGGGTCACTCGGTGCCCGGACGCCGCCGGAGCGCCTTGACCGCTCCTTGACGGCGCTTGGTCTCGAGCCGGCGCCGACGTGCCGACCGGGACGGCGCGGTGGGCCGCCGGTCGGGCGGGTCAGGGGCAAGGGCGTCGCGCAGGAGCGCGGCGAGGCGCATCCGGGCGGACCGCCGGTTGCGGCGCTGGGACCGGTCGTCGGCGGCGACGACGGTCAGGACGCCGTCGTGCAGACGGTCGCGGAGGCGGTCGAGCAGCCGCGCGCGGTCGGTGTCACGCAGCGCGGCGTGCCGGAGGTCCACCGAGAGCTCGACGCGTGAGTCGGTGGTGTTGACGCCCTGCCCACCCGGACCGCCGGCCCGCGAGAAACGCCAGTGCAGGTCGGCGGCCGACAGCACGACGTCGCGGGTGACCACGAGGTCACCCGCGACGTCGTCGCCGTCGGTCGGCACCCGGTCAGGGTGCCCGCTCAGCTGCGGGGGCCCACCGGCAGCACGGTGCGGCCCCAGGTGGCGTTGGTGACCACCGCGGCCGACGCGTACCAGGCGATCAGGGCGCTGAGGATGCCGACGAACCCGCCGATGGTGGCGATCGTCGACGCGCCGGCCAGGTCGCCGATCGCGAGCAGGGCGAACGTGAGGAACAGGGTGGCGAAGACGCCGACGAGCGCGCCCGTGGTGCGCAGCGAGGCGACGAGCATGTAGAGGGTGAACAGCGCCCAGCCGACGAGGAAGATGCCGGTGGCGGTCTTCACGTCGGTCTCGGTGACGCCGGAGGCCTCGAGCTTCGGCTCGATGAACTGCACGTAGGCCGCGAACGCCAGCCAGAACGCGCCGTAGGAGCTGAACGCCGTCGCGCCGAAGGTGTTGCCCTTGCGGAACTCCCACATCCCGGCGAGGAACTGGGCGATGCCGCCGTAGAAGAGCGCGAGGGGCAGCACGATGGGCTCGAGGGCCTCGGGGGCGAGCCCGGCGTTGAAGAGGCTGAGGACGAAGGTCGTGAGGGCGAACGCGGCCAGACCCAACGGCCCGGGGTCGGCGATGCCGGCTCCAGGGGCCGCGTCCTGCTTCGGGGCGCGTTCGGAGGGGCTCTCCCGGGGCGTCTCGATGGTGCTCGACATGCTCGCTCCTCTGCTTGCCTCGGCCACCCGACGATGGGTGACGCCGCTCACGGTCGTGCCGTAGTTCCCCGCGAGTAACGGAATTGATGCACTCCGTGTTGGCCTGATCGGTCCAGTGGTCGACGGGTTGTGGACGTCCGTTCGGAGGTGCGCGGCGGAGTCCGGTTCGTCCTGCGACGATCCCCGCCCGTGGCCGACCCGCTCGAACCCCTGACCCGCCTGCCCGGTGTCGCCGCGGACGCCGACGCCGTCCGCGAGGCGCTCACCCGGGTGCACAACCACCGCGCGAACCGACGGGGCTGGCCGGCGACGTCGGCCGAGGCCGCCCTCCGGGCCGCGCGCGCGTCGGCGAGCCTGGACGGGGGCGCCGCGGAGCTGCCCGCGTCGGGGCCGGTGACCGATCCCGTCCTCGCCGGCGCGCTGCGGGTGGCCGACGCGCTCGCCGGCCTGCAGCCGGCCTGGCGGTCCGCCCCGGGGCAGGCCCTCGCCCGTCTGCACGTGCTCGCCGCCGCCGACCTGCCCGGCGTCGGCGACGACGACCTCGGACGCCCGCGCCGAGACCCCGGCGTCGGGGAGCGCCTCGACGCCCTCGCCGGGCTGGTCACCGGCGGCACGTCGGTGCCCGCCCCGGTGCTCGTCGCCGTCGTCCACGGCGAGCTGCTGGCCCTGGCGCCCTTCCCGACGGCGACCGGCGTCGTCGCCCGCGCCGCGGCGCGCCTGACGGCCGTCGCCACCGGCCTCGACCCACGCGGGCTCGCCGTGCCGGAGGTCGGGCACTACCGCGCGGCCGACGAGTACCGCGCGGCCGCCGCGGCCTTCGCGACCGGGGAGGTCGAGGGCCTGGGCCGCTGGTTCGCGCACTGCGCCCAGGCGTGGCAGGTCGGCGCGCGCGAGGGGCTGGGCATCGCGGAGGCCGCCGCCGCGTAGGCGACCGGGCGCTCCGGCTGGAGCGTTCGGCCGTGCACGGGTCGCGGCGTCGCCGACCTCCGTCCCCACCCCCTCCGGTTGTCCCCAGCGCCGCGTCCGGTGCTCCCGCTCCTCCCGCCCGCCCCGGCACCGTCCCTCCTGCCGGCGGGGTGCGCCGGGACGAGGAGGAGGCCGGGATGGCGACGACGGCGGCCAGGGGCGGGACGGCGCGACGCGTCGTGGTGGTGACCGACGACGAGGAGCTGCTCGACGATGTCGTGCGGCTCGCGGCCGCCGCCGAGGTCGAGCTGGAACGCGTGCCGGACGCGGCCGGACTGCGGCGACGGTGGCACGCGGCCGCCCTGGTCCTGCTCGACGAGGACGCCGCGCGCTCCGTCGCGCCGTGGCGGCCCGGGCGCCGCGACGGGGTCGTGCTGCTCTGCCGCGGCGAGCCGCCGGGATCGCTGTGGGAACGCGCGGTGGCCGTGGGCGCGGAGCACGTCGTGTCGTTGCCCGACGGGGAGGACTGGCTGGTCCGCACGCTCGCCGAGGCGGGCCCGGTCGCGACGCCCGCCGGCGCGGGCCCGGGCCGGGTGGTGGCGGTCGTCGGTGGCCGGGGCGGGGCGGGCGCCTCCGTGCTCGCCGTGGCCGTCGCGTGCCACGCGCGGAGCCGGGACACCCGCGTCCTGCTCGTCGACTGCGACCCGCTGGGTGGCGGCCTCGACCTCGTCGCGGGCGCCGAGGAGCTGGAGGGCCTCCGGTGGAGCGGGCTCGCGCTGGGCGGCGGCGGTGGGGGACGGGTGTCCGTCGAGTCCCTGCACGAGGCGCTGCCCTCGCCCGACGGGATGCTCACCGTCCTCGCCTGCGACCGCGCCGGCTCCGGCCCGGAGCCCGACGCCGCGGTGGCGGTGGTCGAGGCCGGGCGGCGGGCCGGGGAGGTCGTCGTTTGCGACCTCCCCCGCCAGCCCACGGACGCGGCGCTCGCCGTGGCGGACGCCGCCGACCTGCTCGTCGTGGTCCTGCCCGCCGAGGTCCGGGCCGTCGCCGCGACGGCGCGCGTGGTCGAGCCGTACGTCGAGCGCGGGGTGCCGCTGCGGCTCGTCGTGCGCGGGCCCGCGCCCGGCGGCCTCGACGCCGAGGACGTCGCGCACGCCCTCGGTCTCGAGGTCCTCGTGTCCGTCCCGCCCGAGCCGGGCATCGCCGCGTCGCTCGACCGCGGGAAGCTCCCGGGGGTCCGGCGCGGCCCGCTGCAGGACGCCGCGGCCGCCGTCCTCGACGCGCTCGACGTCGCGACCGACCCGGGACGGGCGGCGTGACCGCCTCCCCCGACGCGCCGGCCGAGCTGGTCGACCGCGTCCGGACGCGACTGGTGAGCACCGGGGGCGGGGCCGGGGTGGGCGACCTCGCGGCGGCGGTGCGGGCGGAGGCCCGCGGCGTGGTCGGCGACGCCGACGTGCTCGCCGCCGTGCGGGGCCTGCAGCGCGAGCTGGTCGGCGCGGGCCCGCTCGAGCCCCTGCTGCGGGAGGCCGGCACGTCCGACGTCCTGGTCACCGCCCCCGACGCGGTGTGGGTCGATCGCGGCGCCGGGCTGGAGCGCACGGCCGTGACCTTCCCCGACGAGGACGCCGTGCGGCGCCTGGCGCAGCGGCTCGCGAGCGCGGCGGGGCGCCGGCTCGACGACGCCAGCCCCTACGTCGACGCCCGCCTGCCGGGCTCGGGGGTCCGGCTGCACGCCGTCCTCGCGCCCGTCGCGGCCGACGGCACGTGCGTGTCGCTGCGGGTACTGCGCCCGGCGCGTCACGACCTCGCGGCGCTGACGGCCTCCGGCACGGTCGACGCCGGGGGTGCGGCGCTGCTGCGGGCGATCGTCGCGGCGCGGCTGGCGTTCCTCGTCGTGGGGGGCACCGGCAGCGGGAAGACGACCCTGCTGGCCGCCCTGCTGGGCGAGGTGGCGGCCGCCGAGCGCCTGATCCTCGTCGAGGACGCCCAGGAGCTGGCGCCGTCGCACCCGCACGTGGTGCGCCTGGTCGCCCGGCCCGCGAACGTCGAGGGCGCCGGGCAGGTGGTCCTGCGCGACCTCGTGCGCCAGGCCCTGCGGATGCGCCCGGACCGGCTGGTCGTGGGCGAGGTCCGCGGCGCCGAGGTGGTCGAGCTGCTGGCCGCGCTGAACACCGGGCACGACGGCGGTGCGGGCACGGTCCACGCCAACGCGCCCCGCGAGGTCCCCGCCCGCCTCGAGGCGCTCGCCGCGCTCGGCGGCCTGGGCTCCGCGGCGCTGCACAGCCAGCTCGCCGCGGCGGTGCAGGTGGTCCTGCAGGTCCGTCGCGCCCGGGACGGCTCGCGCGCGCTGGAGGCGGTCGGGGTCCTGCGCCGCCGCGAGGGCGTCGGCGAGGTGGTCGTCGTGCCGGCGTGGACGCGCACGGACGGCTGGGCCCTGGGCCGCGCCGACCTGGCGGCGATGCTGCGCGAGCGCGGGGTCGTGCCGCCGTGGGACGACGAGCCCGGTCCCGGCGCCGACCCGCCCGCCGCAGGCGCCCCGCCGCGCGCGGTGGCGCTCGCAAGTCGGATCGTAGCCATGTCGTTCTG
>NZ_BAABHO010000082.1:0-20307 GCF_039542135.1 Actinomycetospora chlora | reverse complement strand
CCGAGCGCACGCGCATCGAGGCCGCCAACGCCGACTCCGGGGCCCGCGCCGACCGCAACCAGGCCGACGTCGCGGCCGCGGCCGCCGTGGCGGCCCGCACGGCCGTCGCCGCCGAGGTCGCCCGCGTGCGGCCCGACACCGACGCCCAGCAGGCCCGCCTGCGCGACCTCGGCGCGCAGCGTGACGCCGCGCTGGCCCGGCTGGGCGAGCTCGAGGACGCCGACCCGGACCTCGCCGCCCAGCGCGACCGCGCCGAGGCCTTCGAGGCCGCCGCGCAGGCCCGCGACGCCGATCGCGACGCCCGGGTGCGCTCGGCGGCGCTGACGAGGGTCGGCCCGGCGCCGCGCGACGCGACCGACGGCTCCGGGGACCAGGACCCGCTCGCGGCGGCCGGGGTCGACACGACCGGCATGGCCGACGAGGTCAAGCAGGTCCTCGACCGCGCGCTCTCGCAGCTCGGCGTCGTCTACGCCTGGGGCGGCGGGGATGCGGCCGGACCGACGCAGGGCATCCACGACGGCGGCGTCGCCGACGCGCACGGCGACTTCGACAAGACCGGCTTCGACTGCTCGGGCCTGATGATCTACGCGTTCGCGGCGGCCGGGAAGGACCTGCCGCACTACTCGGGCTACCAGGCCGACGCCGGGACCAAGGTGCCGCTGGCCGAGCGCAAGCCGGGGGACCTGCTCTTCTGGGCCGACGACGACGGCGCCGGCCCGGTGCACCACGTCGCGCTCTACCTGGGCACCGTCGACGGGGAGGACCAGATGGTGGAGGCGCCGGAATCGGGCAAGACGGTACGGATCACCCCGGTCCGCTTCACCGACGAGCTCCTCCCGACCGTGACGCGGCTGGTCTGATCCGTGCCCTCATCCCTGCCCTCACCCTGCCCTCACCGGCCGCCCGGTTGCCTGGACGACCGGCGGGTACCGTGCCGCCCCGGACGCCCACGTCCGGCGAGGACCGTGGGACAGCGAGCGCCGAGGGGACCCCGGGCGCGAGGAGTCGGGGAGGGACGCCGGTGACCGAGCCGCCGACCAGCGAGCAGCCGGGGGCGAGCACGCCCGCGCACGACGCCGAGCAGCTCGAGCGCACGGTGCTGGAGGTCAAGCGCGTCATCGTCGGCCAGGACCGCCTGGTCGAGCGGATGCTCGTCGGCCTGCTCGCCAAGGGCCACCTGCTGCTGGAGGGCGTGCCCGGCGTGGCCAAGACCCTCGCGGTGGAGACGTTCGCCCGGGTGGTGGGCGGGTCGTTCGCCCGCATCCAGTTCACGCCCGACCTCGTGCCCGCCGACATCCTCGGCACGCGCATCTACCGCCAGGGCCGCGAGCAGTTCGACGTCGAGCTCGGCCCCGTCGTGTCGAACTTCGTGCTCGCCGACGAGATCAACCGCGCGCCGGCCAAGGTGCAGTCGGCGATGCTCGAGGTGATGGCCGAGCGCCACGTCTCCATCGGCGGCGAGACCCACCCGATGCCCGACCCGTTCCTGGTGCTGGCCACCCAGAACCCCATCGAGAACGAGGGCGTCTACCCGCTGCCCGAGGCGCAGCGCGACCGCTTCCTGTTCAAGATCCTCGTCGAGTACCCGACGGCCGACGAGGAGCGCGAGATCGTCTACCGGATGGGCGTGAGCCCGCCGTCGCCGCACCGCGTGCTCGACCCGGCCGAGCTGCGCCGCCTGCAGGACGTCGCGGCGCAGGTGTTCGTGCACCACGCGCTCGTCGACTACGTCGTGCGGCTGGTCGTCGCCACCCGGTCGCCGGCCGAGCACGGGATGGCCGACGTCGGCGGCTGGGTCGCGTACGGGGCGTCGCCGCGTGCCTCGCTGGGCATCATCGCCGGCGCCCGGGCGCTGGCCCTGGTCCGCGGCCGCGACTACGTGCTGCCCCAGGACGTCGTCGACATCGCGCCCGACGTGCTGCGCCACCGCCTCGTGCTGTCCTACGACGCGCTGGCCGACGGCGTGCCCGTCGACCACGTCGTCACGCGCGTGCTGCAGACCGTGCCGCTGCCGCAGGTGTCGGCCCGCCCCGTGGGCATGGGGCCGGCGCCGATGCCGGCGGCGGGGCGGTGACGGACAGCGGGGACCAGCGCGACACCCCGGCGGCGCGGGTCCCGGAGCCCGGGCCGCGGCTGCCGGCCGCACCACCGGCGACGACGCCGGGGGGTGAGCCGCGCCCGTCGTGGGCGCCGCCGCCGACCTCGCCCGTCCCGTCCGGCCCGGACGAGGTCGCCGGCGAGCAGACCCGGGCCCGGCTGGCGGCGTCGCTGCGCACGCTGGAGCTGTCGGTGCGCCGGCGCCTCGACGGGCTGCTGCAGGGCAACCACCTGGGCCTGGTCCCGGGGCCGGGCACCGAGCCGGGGGAGCCGCGGCCCTACCAGCCCGGCGACGACGTCCGGCGGATGGACTGGTCGGTCACGGCGCGCACGACCGAGCCGCACATCCGCGAGACCGTCGCCGACCGGGAGCTGGAGACCCAGCTCGTCGTCGACCTCTCGCCGAGCCTCGACTTCGGCACCGCAGCCTGCGAGAAGCGCGACCTCGCGATCGCCGCCTGCGCCGCCGTCACGCACCTGACCCGCGGCGGGGGCAACCGGATCGGCGCGGTCGTCGCCACCGGGGCCCGCACCGACCGGCTGCCCGCGCGCGGCGGCGAGACCGCGGCGCGGGAGCTGCTGCGCCGGATCGCGTCGACGCCGCCGGCCCCGGAGGGCACCCGCCGCGACCTGGCCGCCGCGCTCGAGGCCCTGCGCCGCGCGGTGCGGCGCCGCGGGCTCGTGGTCGTCGTGTCGGACTTCCTCGGCGACGTCGACTGGGAGCGGGCGCTGCGCGCGCTGCGGGCCCGCCACGACCTGCTGGCGATCGAGGTGGTCGACCCCCGCGACGAGGAGCTGCCCGACGTCGGCACCGTCGTGCTGGCCGACCCCGAGACCGGCCACCGCCGCGAGATCACCACCACGCCGACGCTGCGGCGCCGCTTCGCCGCCGAGGCCGCCGCCCACCGCGGGCGCGTCTCCACCGCGATCCGCGGCGCCGGCGCCGGGCACCTCGTGCTGCGCACCGACCGCGACTGGATCGCCGACGTCGTGCGCTTCGCCGTCGCCCGCAAGCGCGGCTGGTCGGGCGGGGCGACGACGGGCCGGGTGCCGAGCGGGACGGTGACGGGCTGATGTTCGCGCACCCGTGGTGGTTCCTCGGCCTGCTGGTCGTGGCCGCCCTCGCCGCCGGCTACTGGTGGATCAACCGGCGCCGCCAGCGGCACACCATGCGGTTCACCAACCTGGCGCTGCTCGAGCGCGTCGCGCCGAAGGGTCCCGGCCGGTGGCGGCACGTGCCGATGGCGCTGATCCTGGTCGCCCTGGTGATCATGGTGATCGCGCTGGCCGGCCCGCAGGGCACCGCCCAGGTCCCGCGCAACCGCGCGACGGTGATGCTGACGATCGACGTGTCGCTGTCGATGCGCGCCACCGACGTCGAGCCGTCCCGCATCCAGGTCGCCCAGGCCGCCGCGTCGGCGTTCGCCGACCAGCTGCCCGCGGGGATCAACCTCGGTCTCTCGTCGTTCGCGGCGACGCCGAGCACGCTCGTCACCCCGACCACCGACCGCCAGGCGGTGAAGAACGCGATCGGCAGCCTCCAGCTCGCCGAGTCGACCGGCACCGGCGACGCGATCCGGGCCAGCCTCGCCGCGATCCGCGCGTTCGGCAGCCAGATCCGCGGGCCGGAGGGGCCGCCCCCGGCGCGGATCATCCTGCTCTCCGACGGCAAGCAGACGACGCCGACCACCGACCCGGCCGACGACCGCGGCGCGTTCCCGGCGGCCGCCGAGGCCCGCGCGGCGGGCGTCCCGATCTCGGCGATCTCCTTCGGGACGGAGTACGGCGAGATCGAGATCGACGGCCGGCCGGTCTCGGTGGCCGTCGCCGACGACCAGATGCGCGAGATCGCGCAGCTCTCCGGCGGCGACTTCCGCCGCGCGTCCACCGAGCTGGACCTGCGCGAGACCTACGCCAACCTCGCCGAGCAGGTCGGCTACGAGGAGCGCACCGTCGACCTCTCGGGCCGGTGGTTCCTCGCGGCCACGATCCTCGTGGTGCTCGGCGCGGCCTCCGCGATCGCGATGGGGCAGCGCCTGCCATAGCCCCCTAGATGTGGTCGACCGTCAGCCGGTCGACGAAGGCCCGGATGTCGGCGATCGCCGCGCGGTGCTCCGCGGGCAGCGCCTGCCGGAAGATCATCTCGGCGCCGTGGACGATGCCGAGGTTCACCTTGCCCTCGACCGGGACGCCCGCGGCGAGCAGCCTGCGGTAGTAGGCGAGGCCCTCGTCGCGCAGCGGGTCGAGCTCGTTGACCGAGATGACGTGCGGCGGCAGGCCCGCCAGGTCGTCGGCCGTGGCGAAGTAGGGCCAGGCCAGCGGGTCCTCGGCGTGCCGGCCCTCCGGGTCGTACGCGGCCACCAGCAGGTCCATCAGCGCGCAGTTGATGAAGTAGTCGTCGTTCTCGATCATCGACGGCACCTCCCGGAGCTTGCGCGCGTCGTCCCAGCCGTAGCCGCCGGAGATGTAGGGCACCGAGGCGTACACGCCGTCGATGGCGTCCAGGTCGCCGGAGCGCTTGGCCCGCAGGGTCGTCGCGAGCACGAGGTTGGCGCCGCCGGACTCGCCCTGCAGCACGATGCGGGTCAGGCCCAGCTCGCCGCGCTGGTCGTCGAGCCACCGCACCGCCGTGGCGCAGTCCTCGAGGCCCGCGGGGAACGGGTGCGGGCCGAGCGGGGTCCACGCGTTGCGGAACCCGACGCGGGCCGCGACGACGCCGGTCAGCGCGAGCTCGCGGCACCAGCGGTCGTGCACGCGGGTCTCGGCGTCGAGGATCACCATCCCGCCGCCGTGGACGTAGACGACACACGGCAGCGGCCCCTCGACGCCCGCCGGGCGGTAGAGGCGCAGGGGGATGAGGTGGCCGTCCTCGGACACCACGGACGTCTCGGTGACCGCGACGGCGTCGTCGGGCGCGTCGCCGGGCAGGTCGAGGGGCACGTTGGCGTAGATCGCGCTGAAGCCGTCGTGCAGCCCCTCGACGGCCTGGGCCACCGCGTCGGGCCCGGCCTCCCGCGTGACCGGCGGCGCCGCGGCCGGCCCGTCGAGCCCGAAGGCCGCCAGCGCGGCGAGGAGGTCGGGCTTCGTGCGCGGGTCGGACCGCAGGTCGAGGGACGGGTCGCCGAGGCGACCCGGGAGGCTGGGTCCGGCGTCGGTGGCGGTCATGCGGTCCTCCGGGACGGCGTGGGGCGGCGGGGGGTCGGCTCCGGTGAGCGAGCTTTCTGATCACCGCCGCGGCGCGCAAGGCGCCGTTCGGCCGTGAGCGGTTGCCCGCGAGCCGGTAGCGTGCGCGCCGCCGTCAGCCGCTGGGAACGGGAGGAGCCGCGTGAGCCGTGTCGTACTGGTCACCGGAGGCAACCGCGGGATCGGGCTCGCCACGGCGCGCGAGCTCGCCGACCGCGGCCACACGGTGGTGGTCACCCACCGCTCCGGCGAACCGCCCGAGGGCCTGCACGGCGTGCAGGCCGACGTCACCGACTCCGCGTCCGTCGACGCCGCCTTCGCGCAGGTGGAGTCCGAGCACGGGCCGGTCGAGGTGGTCGTCGCCAACGCCGGCATCACCCGCGACGGGCTGCTCATGCGCATGCCCGAGGACGCGTTCACCGACGTGCTCGACGCCAACCTCACCGGGGCCTGGCGGGTCACCCAGCGCGCCATCCGCGGGATGGTCAAGGCCCGGTTCGGGCGGCTGATCTACATCTCCAGCGTCGTCGGGCTCACCGGCGCGCCCGGCCAGGCCAACTACGCCGCCTCGAAGGCCGGCCTCGTCGGCCTCGCCCGCTCCACCGCCCGCGAGCTGGGCGGCCGCGGCATCACCGCCAACGTCGTCGCGCCCGGCTACGTCGACACCGACATGACCGCCGAGCTCACCGACAAGCGGCGCGAGGAGATCCTCTCCTCGATCCCGCTCGGCCGCACCGCCGCGCCCGAGGACATCGCCAAGGCCGTCGCCTGGCTGGCCTCCGACGACGCCGCGTACGTCACCGGCGCCGTGCTGCCGGTCGACGGCGGCATCGGCATGGGCCACTAGAAGGGGAGACAGTGAGCAACCTGCTCGAGGGCAAGCGGATCCTGGTCACCGGGATCATCACCGACGCCTCGATCGCCTTCCACGCGGCGAAGGCCGCCCAGGAGGCCGGCGCCACCGTCGTGCTCACCGGCTTCGGGCGGCTGTCGCTGGTCAAGCGCGTCGCGCAGCGGCTGCCGCAGGAGGCGCCGGTGATCGAGCTGGACGTGCAGAACCAGGAGCACCTCGACGGCCTGGCCGACCAGGTGCGCGAGCACGTCGACGGCCTCGACGGCGTCCTGCACTCGATCGGCTTCGCGCCGATGGACGCCCTCGGCGGCAACTTCCTCAACACCGAGTGGAAGGACGTGGCCACCGCGGTCGAGGTCTCGGCCTACTCGTTCAAGTCGCTCGCCATGGCCTGCAAGCCGCTGCTCGGCCCCGGCTCGTCGCTGGTCGGGATGGACTTCGACAACACCGTCGCCTGGCCCGGCTACGACTGGATGGGCGTGGCCAAGGCCGCGCTCGAGGCCACCACGCGCTACCTCGCCCGCGACCTCGGGCCCGAGGGCATCCGCGCCAACCTCGTCGCCGCCGGGCCCGTGCGCACCATGGCGGCCAAGTCGATCCCGGGCTTCGACACGTTCGAGGAGGCCTGGGTGGCGCGCTCACCGCTGGGCTGGGATCTCACCGACCCGACGCCCGTCGCCCGGACCATCTGCGCCCTGCTGTCCGACTGGATGCCCGCCACCACCGGCGAGGTCGTCCACGCCGACGGCGGGTACCACGCCATGGGCGCCTGAGCGCCCGGGCCGCACGACCGCCACGGCCCGCGCCCAGCTGGGGTCGGCCCAGAAGTCGCTGTGCCCGCGCAGCGGGAGCAGCGGGAGCTCCTGCAGCTCGTCGTCCGGCACCGGCGGGTCGAGCAGCCGCCAGTCGGGCCCGAACGCCGTGGCGCCGGGGTCGGTGGGCCCGCCGCCGGTGGCGCCCGGCACGTGCCGCGGCGTCTCCCGGTGCCGCCAGCTCAGGGCCGGTCCGGCGAGCGGGTCGGTCTCGCGGTACAGGTTGCGCCAGCGGCCGCCGAGGGCGTGCATCAGCCCCTCGACGGCGGGCAGGTTCACCGACGCCGGGAACGCCCGCGAGAACAGCACCTGGATCTGCGACCCGAAGGTCAGCAGGCCGGTGCGGTCCGCGGGGCGCCCGAGCCCGACCTGCCGGACCAGGGTGGCGAAGGAGATCAGGCTGCCCTGGCTGTGGCCGCAGAGGACGACCGTGCGGCCCGCGGCGTGGTGGTGGCGGATCCGGTCGGCGAGGCGCGGCACCACCGACTGCGAGTAGGGCGGGGGCACGAACGGGTGCACCGCGCGGGGCCAGAACGCGACCACGTCCCACACCACGTTGACGCCGCGGCGGGTCGTGCTCTGGCGGGCCGCGGCGCGGCCGAGCAGGACGAGCCGGATCCCGGCGGCCGCGAGCACGAGCGTCCCGAGCGCGAGCACCCAGCCGCTGCCCGGGCGAGGGTGCTGGGCCGAGGCGGTGAGCACGAACCAGCGTCCGAGGTCCCACGGCGCCCGCCCGACGGCCTGGGGGAGCGCCGCCTCGAGCGCGGCCAGCGACAGGACCGACCCCGTCAGCGCCAGCGTCACGGCGACGGCCGCCACGTGCTGCTTGACCCGCGCGACCCACATCGCGGAGCCGATCCCGCGGGCCCGCGCCGCCGGTAGCGCGTGGAACCCGGCCGCCGCGAAGGACGCCTCGGCGCGGGCGCGGAGGTCCGACCCGCGCCGGAGCCGGTCGACCACCGCGACGACCGCGATCCCCGCCGCGACGAACGTGGTCAGCCCCCACGCGTAGACCGCCCGGGAGAGCATCTCCGGCACCACCAGGTCCGCGGCCACGGCGCCGACCAGCTCCGCCGTCCCGAACGCGGCGGCCCCGGTGTAGCCGACGCCGAGGAACACCCCGAGGGCGGCGACGACCGTCGCGGCGCACCCGCGGGCGAACGGGGCGAAGCGCCCGTCGCCCTCGTCGGGCCGCACGCGGCGAGCCGCGACGACGGCGTTCGCGACGAGCAGCACGGCGAGCGCGACCACCACGGCGAGCACCAGCACGGCGCACACCCGGTCGAGCCCCGCGCGCGCCACCATCGCCGGCACGTCGCCGGCGAGCGCGACCGCCGCGACGACCGACGCGAGCACGGCGAGCCCGACTGCGACGGCGGCCAGGCCGCGGGCGGCCCGCGTCGCGCGGTCCGCCCACGCGGTGCGGGGGTCGCCCAGCACGGTCACCCCGGCGACCGTGAGCCCGAGGAGCAGCAGGACCGGCCCGAGGGACGCGTGCCAGGCGCTGCCCGCCGCGATGAGACCCACCAGGGCGACCGTCGCGAGCCCCGCCGCGAGGTGCAGCCGCCGCAGGACCGGGACGTCCGGGTCCCCGGCGAGGGCCCGGGGATGGGCCAGCGCCGAGGCCGCGTGCGCGTCGCCCCCGTCCAGCGGCAGGTTCGTGTCGAGCGACGACCGCGCGAGCAGGAAGAAGCCCCCGACGACGGCGCCGGCGGCCAGGACGGCGAGCGCCCGCAGGACCCGCGCCGGCACCGTCGCGACGGCACCCGGCGCCTGCAGGGCCACGAGGTCGACCAGCACGATCGCGGCGCCCAGCGCGAGCAGGCAGGTGAGCAGGACCCCGAGCGCCCGCAGGGCCGCCGACGCCACGACCAGCGCGCCCCGCCCCGGGCGGTCCGCCGGCTCGGGCAGCATGAACCGCGCGACGTTCACCATCCCGAACGGCACGAGCAGCAGCCACAGCGCGAAGGTCCACGAGCCCGACGTGTAGCGGCCCCAGTGCAGGGCCTCGACGACGTGGTCGGGCGTACCGACATCGCGGCCGTCGTCGCCGACCGCGCGGAACACCCGCGCCCACTCGTCGCCGGCGACCTGGCGCACGCGTGGCGCGTCGAGGACGTCCTCGGGCGGGGTGCCGCTGACCCCGTGCACCCGCAGCTCGACGACCGGTCCGTACGTGTCGATATCCATCCCGCGCCCCCTGGCCGCCCATCGTGGCACGGAGAGTGAGACGGGTCACGGGCGACCCGCCCTCATGGTCGGCCGATCGGACCAACGCGGTCGCAGGGAGTCGACGTGTGGTCACCGGAGGGGCGGGGGATGCTGGAGCACGTGAGCGCTGTGCAGACCGCCGACGTGGACGCCGTCCTGCTGCTGTCCTTCGGCGGCCCCGAGGCCCCCGACGAGGTCCGGCCGTTCCTCGAGAACGTGACCCGGGGCCGCGGCGTGCCGCCCGAGCGGCTCGACGCGGTCGAGGAGCACTACCAGCACTTCGGCGGCGTCAGCCCGATCAACGAGCTGAACCGGCGCCTCGTCGCCGACCTCTCCGCCGCCCTGCAGCGGTCGGGGCGCGACCTGCCGGTCTACTTCGGCAACCGCAACTGGCACCCCTTCGCCGAGGACACCGTCGAGCGGATGGCCCGCGACGGCGTGCGGCGCGCGCTGGTGTTCGCCACCAGCGCGTACGGCGGCTACTCGGCCTGCCGGCAGTACCACGAGGACATCGCCCGGGCCCGGGGCGCGGCGACCGAGCGCACCGGCACGGCACCCGACCTCGTCAAGCTCCGGCACTTCTTCGACCACCCGCTGTTCGTCGCCGCCGTCGCCGACGGCGTGCGCGCGGCCCGGACGCGGCTGGGCGGCGATCCGCGCCTGGTGTTCACCGCCCACTCGATCCCGTCCTCGGCCGACCGCACCGCCGGACCCCCGGAGGAGGGCGGCCACCGCTACTCGCGGCAGATGACCGAGGCCGCGGCGCTGGTCGCCGCCGAGGTGGGCGCCGCCGAGCACGACCTCGTCTGGCAGTCCCGCTCCGGTCCGCCCCAGATCCCCTGGCTCGAGCCCGACATCGTCGACCACCTCGACGACCTGCACGACCGGGGCGTCGAGGGCGTCGTCGTGAGCCCGGTCGGGTTCGTCTCCGACCACCTCGAGGTCGTGTGGGACCTCGACAACGAGGCCGCCGAGCACGCCGAGAAGATCGGCATGGGCTTCGCCCGCGCCGCCAGCGCCGGCTCCGATCCCCGCTTCGTCGAGATGGTCGTGGAGCTGATCGGCGAGCAGGTCGACGGGGCCCCGGCGCGTGGGCTGGGCACGGTGCCGCGCGCGGGCGTGGGGTGCAACGGCGAGCTCTGCCACCCCGGGTGCTGCGAGCCGGCCCGGCGCCCCGCCACGGCTCCCGGACGCTGAGACCGGGCCCGCCGGACCCCCTCTTGGTCTCTGTTGCCGTTGATCGTCAGCGTGGCTAGTGTCCCCGGTCACGTGGCCGGCGATGCATGCATCGCCGGGTGCGGCGGTCCCGCTCGACGTCGGGGAGGTGCGGCAACGGTGCTCGCCCGATACGGGTCGCGCGCCGTCACCCACCACGCTCCCGCGCCCGCCGGCCCGTCCGCGCCACGTCGACACCGGACAGGCACGCTGAACGCGGAGGAGCGCTGATGGCGGGTAGTGGCGAGATCAAGGTGAGCATCCTGGACTGCGGGAAGATGACCGCGGACCTGACGTGGCTGCTGCTGAAGCCCGGGCGCTCGATCCGCCCCCGCCAGCAGCGGGACCAGCCCACCGAGTGGGCGGACGTCCCTACGCACTGCGTCCTCGTGGAGACGCCCGACGGCACGCTGCTGTGGGACACGAGCTGCCCGCGTGACTGGGAGGAGCGCTGGGGCCCGACGGGCCTGCAGGACTTCTTCCCGTACGAGAAGGTCAGCGAGGAGGAGTACCTCGACTCGCGGCTGCAGCAGCTCGGCATCGGTACCGACCAGATCGACTACGTCGTGCTGTCGCACCTGCACTTCGACCACTGCGGCAACGCCGGCCTGTTCAAGGACTCCTCCGCGAAGCTCGTCTGCAGCGACAAGGAGAAGGACTGGGCCTTCGGCTTCGACGGCCTGTTCAACGGCGCCCACCTCAAGACCGACTACGAGGAGCTGAGCTGGGAGACGGTCTCGGGGGACACCGAGTTCCTCCCGGGCGTCACGCTGCTCCAGACCCCCGGCCACACCCCGGGCACGATGTCGATGCAGGTCGACCTGCCCGACACCGGCACGATGATCTTCACCTCGGACGCCGTCTACATGGGCGAGAGCTACGGCCCGCCCACCACGCCGGCCGCCATCGTCAACGACATGGGCCAGTTCTACTCGTCGGTCGAGAAGATCCGCGGCATCGCCGAGGACACGAACGCGACGGTCGTCTTCGGCCACGACGCCGAACAGATCCACCAGCTCAAGACCGTGGGCAACGGCGGCGGCCAGTACACCTGATCGGAGAGTCACCCGAATGACCGTCCCCCCGGTCCCCACCGAAGAGTCGGTGTTCACGTGGGGCGCCCCGCCCCTGAAGTTCGGCGCGGGCGCCTGTGACGAGATCGGCTTCGACCTCGCCCAGTACGGCGCGAAGCGCATCCTGCTCATCACCGACCCCGGCATGCAGCAGACGGGCCTGCCCGACCGCATCGCCGACCAGATCCGCCGCTACGACATGACCGTCGAGATCTTCGACGGCGTCCACGTCGAGCCCACCGACGACTCGATGAACAAGGCCGTCGGCTACGCCCAGCAGCAGGGCCCGTGGGACGGGTTCGTCGCCGTCGGCGGCGGCTCGTCCATCGACACGGCCAAGGCCGTCAACCTCCTGACGACCTTCCCCGGCGAGCTGATGGACTACGTCAACAAGCCCGTCGGCAACGCCCAGACGCCCCCCGGTCAGCTCAAGCCGCTGATCGCGGTGCCGACCACGGCCGGCACGGGCTCGGAGTCCACCGCCATGTGCGTGCTGGACATCCTGTCGCTGCGGGTGAAGACGGGCATCAGCCACTGGCGTCTGCGGCCCACCCTCGCCGTGGTCGACCCGCTGCTGACGATGACCCTCCCGCCGGAGGTCACCGCCGCCGCGGGCATGGACATCGTGTGCCACGCGCTCGAGTCGTACACCGCGCGCTGGTACACGACGTTCGACCGCAAGAAGCCCGAGGAGCGGGTGACCTACTGCGGGTCCAACCCGGTCTCGGACCTCTGGTGCGAGAAGTCCATGACGCTGCTCGCGCGCTCGTTCCGCACCGCGGTCGAGCGGGGCGAGGAGGACGTCGACGCCCGCATGGACATGATGATGGCGGCGACCTTCGCCGGCATGGGGTTCGGCAACTCCGGGGTGCACATCCCGCACGCCAACGCCTACCCGATCGCCGGCCAGGTCCGGGACTTCCACCCGGCGGGCTACCCCTCCGACGAGGCGATGGTGCCGCACGGCATGTCGGTGTCGCTGACGGCGCCGGAGGCGTTCCGGTTCAGCTTCGAGGCCGCACCCGACCGGCACATGACGGCGGCCAAGCTGCTCGGGCCGACCGCGGACACGCAGAACGACGCGTCCGAGCAGCTGCCGCACGTCGTCACCGAGCTGATGCGCGACATCCGCATCCCCAACGGGATCGGCGAGGTCGGCTTCGGCGAGGGCGACATCCCGGACCTCGTGGACGGGACGCTCAAGCAGCAGCGGCTGCTGGCGACCTGCCCGAAGCAGCCCACCGAGGACGACCTCGCGGACATCTTCCGCAAGTCGATCCAGAACTGGTAGTCGCGTGCCGATCTACGACTACCGCTGCGACTGCGGCGTCCGGTTCGACCGCCTGGTCGGGCTCGACGCCCCGGCGCCGGCGTGCCCGGAGTGCGGCGGCGAGACGCGCAAGGTCCCGTCCCGCCCCGCGCTCACGGGCACGGCCGACCCCGGGCCGTCCAAGGAGTACATGCCGCAGACGTGGAAGGGCACCTACCGCGGCAACCGGGAGTACGTGACCGGTCTGCAGCGGCAGTGGGACCAGCGCCAGAAGCTCGAGGCCAAGCACCCCGAGCTCCGTGGCGACACCCGCCCCGTCGCGGCCCACGAGGGCCGCTACGAGCAGGCGCCGCTGCGGGCGGGTGAGCCCTACCTGGGGCACTCCTCGGAGTCGTCCCCGGCGAAGAAGGACACCGGCGGGTCGACGGGCCACGGCCACGGTCACGGCCACGGGCACGGCCACTCGCACTAAGGGGCCCGGCCGCCGTCTGACCCTGCGGGGTCAGGCGGCGGTCAGCGCCCGCACGGTCTCGGCGACCGCGGCCACACGCGCGGCGCGGACGGCCGTGGCCAGCGGGCGCAGGGCGTCGGTGCGGGCGAGCGCGGCCGAGGACGACACGGCGCCGCCGAGGTCGTCGCCGGACGCCGCGAGCAGGATCGCCTCCACCTCGTCGGCGTGCTGCAGCACCCGCAGCGGGCGGCCGGGGGTGCCCGCCGGCCACGTCGGGCGGGGGCGGCGGCGCAGCGAGTCGGCGATCTCCTCCCGCACGCCGGCCCGGGGCCGGGCGACGTCGAGGGCGGCGAGGGTGTCGGCCGCGTCGCGGACGGCGCCGCGCAGGTCGTGCTCGGCCTCGGCCACGCTCGGGTGCGGCGCCGGCGGGACGTCGTCGACGAGGTGCACCGTCCAGCGCAGCACGCCGTCGGCGACCGGGGCCGGCACGGCGGCGAGCCCGGGGCCGGCCAGGACCGCGCACTCGCCGACCTCGAGGGCGGCGCTGCGCAGCGCCGCGGGGCCGGGGAGCCCCCGGATGTCGCCGGGCGCCGGCATGACGAGGCGGGCGTCGGGACCCGCCGGGCCGAGGCGCTGCCGGGCGAGCACCAGCAGCGCGGCCAGCCCCGCACCGGCGCGGTCGGGCGTCGGGAGGTCGGTCACCGCGGCCGCGGCGGTGTCGGCGGCGACCACGTCGTGGGCCTCGGACCACGGGGCCAGCGCGTCGAGGACGTCGTCGGCCGCGGCGGCACCGGCGAGCCACGCCGCGCTCCAGACGGCCAGGGAGGCACTCGCGCAGGGCACCCGATCGACGCTACCGGGTGCCCCCGACCGTCGACCTCTCGGACGTCGGGCCGCCCGCGCCGTGGGGCGAGGGACGCCCTGGAGCCGTGTGACGGGGTGGAGGTGACCCTCGCTCCCTCCGGGCGGCGCTCCCCGCTCTGGCGTGTCGACCCGGGACGGGCGGTCCGCGCGGCTAGCGTCCCGCGCCGTGGCGAGGACGCAGGGCCGGGGCATGCACGGGTCCACCGGGGACCCCGGTTTCCGCTCGACCGGCGGGGCGGTGCGCGTCCCCGGGCGGGGCGGGACGCCGACCGGCGGCGCCGGGCGCACGGGCGGCCTGCCCGGCATGGCGTCGCACAAGCCGAAGCGCGAGGTCGTCTCTGTCGTCGCCGAACCGGGCCTGGTGGTCGAGGACGCCGCGGAGACGTTCTGCGGCGCGGTGATCCGCGCCGACGTCCGCGAGGTCGTGCTCGAGGATGCCGCGGGGCGCCGGCGGCTGTTCCCGAACAAGCCCGCCGCCTTCCTCCACGAGGGCCGGCCCGCGACGCTCGTGCCCCCGCAGCGCGCGGCCGGACCGGCGCCGGAGGCGCGGCGCTCGGCGTCGGGCTCGCGGCGGGTCGAGGACGTCCGGGCCCGCACGGCGCTGCCGCACCGGATCTGGGTCGAGGGCCTGCACGACGCCGAGATCGTCGAGCGCGTGTGGGGTCACGATCTGCGCGTCGAGGGCGTGGTGGTCGAGCCGCTGCACGGCGCCGACGTGCTCGTCGAGGCCGCGCGCGAGTTCGGGCCGGGTCCCGACCGGCGCCTCGGCGTGCTCGTCGACCACCTCGTCACGGGCTCGAAGGAGTCCCGGATCGCCGAGGGCCTGCGGCGCGACCTCGGCCCGGCCGCGGCGCACGTCCTCGTGCTCGGCCACCCCTACGTCGACATCTGGGAGGCCGTGAAGCCCCGCGTCGTGGGGATCGACGCCTGGCCTTCGGTCCCGCGCGGCATCGACTGGAAGCGCGGCGTCTGCGACGCCCTGGGCTGGGGCGACGAGCGCGCCGGGGCCCGGCGGGTCCTCTCGTCGGTCTCGACGTGGACGGATCTCGAGACGCCCCTCATCACGGCCGTGGAGCAGCTGATCGACTTCGTGACCGTCGGCGCCTGAATCCCCTCTCCGGACGAGTGGGGCGTGGCACACTCGGCGGTGTGATCCCGCTGCTGTGGGCGATCGCGGGGGTGGTGCTGATCGCGGTCGAGCTCGTGTCCGGCACCTTCGTCCTCCTCATGCTCGGCCTCGCCGCGCTGGTCACGGCCGGCGCCTCCGCGCTCGGTGCCCCGCTCGGGGTGGACGTCGTCGTGTTCGGTCTGGCGTCCGCCGCCCTCGTGCTGCTCGCCCGCCCGGCCCTGCAGCGCCGGCTGCGCGGCGAGGCCGCCGACGGCGCGGTCAACGCCGGGCCGGCCGCACTGCTCGGGGCCGCCGCCGAGGTCGTCGAGCCGATCACCGGCGACGACGCGGGCACGGTGCGCATCGGCGGCGCGCTCTGGACCGCACGGGCGCTGCACGACGGCGCCGTCCTCGCCTCCGGCGACCCCGTGGTCGTCGTCGACATCCGCGGGGCGACCGCCGTGGTGACGCCGGGTCGCTCCGACCCGGGCGGCCCGGCGCACCCGTCCCGCCCGCCCCTGCAGGGAGAGGGTTGATGGACCCCGTCACGCTCGTGCTGTACGTCGTGATCGCCGCGGTGTTCATTCTGATCATCACCGCGGTGGTCAAGGCCATCACCGTCGTCCGCCAGGCCGAGGCCGCCGTCATCGAGCGGCTCGGGCGCTACCAGCGCACCGCGGCCCCGGGGCTGACGTTCCTCGTGCCGTTCATCGACCGCATCCGGGAGCGGGTGGCGCTGTGGGAGCAGGTCGTCTCGTTCCCGCCGCAGCCGGTGATCACGCAGGACAACCTGACGGTCTCGATCGACACCGTCGTCTACTACCAGGTCACCGAGCCGCGCAACGCCGTCTACGAGATCAACGACTACATCAACGGCGTCCAGCAGCTCACCACCACGACGCTGCGCGACGTCGTCGGCGGCATGAGCCTGGAGCAGGCGCTGACGTCCCGGGAGACGATCAACACCGGGCTGCGCCGGGCCCTCGACGACGCCACCGGCCCCTGGGGCCTGCGCGTCGTGCGCGTCGAGCTCAAGGCGATCGACCCGCCGCCGTCGATCCAGGACTCGATGGAGAAGCAGATGCGCGCCGACCGCGAGAAGCGCGCCATGATCCTCACCGCCGAGGGCCACCGCGAGGCGGCGATCGCCGAGGCGCAGGGCAACAAGCAGGCCGCGATCCTCTCGGCCGAGGGCGCCAAGCAGGCGGCCATCCTCGCCGCCGAGGCCGACCGCCAGTCGACGATGCTGCGCGCGCAGGGCGACCGGGCCGCGCAGTACTACCAGGCGCAGGGCGAGGCCAAGGCCATCGAGAAGACCTTCGCCGCGATCAAGGCCGGGCGCCCGACGCCGGAGATGCTGGCCTACCAGTACCTGCAGACGCTGCCGCAGATGGCGCAGGGCGAGGCCAACAAGATGTGGGTCGTGCCGAGCGACTTCGGGAAGGCCCTGGAGGGCTTCACCAAGATGCTCGGGGCGCCCGGCGAGGACGGCGTCTTCCGCTACCAGCCGACCCCCGACGACGGTGCGCCCACGACCCGGCCGGGCGAGACCGACGACGACGTCGCCGACTGGTTCGACACGAGCACCGACCCGGAGATCGCCAAGGTCGTGGCCGCCGCCGAGCAGCGCGCCGACGCGGCCGTCGCGGAACCCACCGCGAACGGGGCCGGCCGCCACGCCAGCGGCGACGGCGTCCCGCCCGAGGTCCCGTAGGCCACCTCGTAACCTGGGGTCATGCTCGATCGCGCCCTCGTCGACGGTCTCTTCCCGGCCGACCTGCCCGAGCCCGCCGAGCTCGAGGAGCGCTACCCGCCGCGCGACCTGCCGGACGGGGCCCTGGTGACGCGCTTCGGCCCGAGCCCGACGGGGTTCGTGCACATCGGCGGCCTGTACACCGCGATGGTGTCGCGCGACCTCGCGCACTCGAGCGGCGGCGTCTACGTGCTGCGGATCGAGGACACCGACCAGAGCCGGGAGGTCGAGGGCGCCGACGCGCAGTTCCGCCGTGCGTTCGAGGCGTTCGACCTGGTGCCCGACGAGGGCGACCTGGAGATCGGAGCTCTCGACGAGCCCCGCGGCGCCTACGGGCCCTACCACCAGTCGCAGCGCGCGGCGATCTACCAGACCTACGTCCGCGAGCTCGTGCGCCAGGGGAAGGCCTACCCGGACTTCGCGACCAAGGAGGAGCTCGCGGAGATCTCCGACGCGCAGCGCACCCTCAAGCTGCCGACCGGTTACTACGGCCGCTGGGCGCCGTGGCGCGACGCGAGTGAGGACGACGTCCGGGCCGCCCTGGATGCGGGAAAGCCGTGGGTCGCGCGGTTCCGGTCCGGGGGGACGGTGGGGGAGCGGTTCGCGTTCACCGACCGCCTGCGCGGCCGGGTGGAGATGGAGGACAACCACAACGACGTGGTGATCCTCAAGAGCTCCGACCAGCCCGTCCGGCTGCCGACCTACCACTTCGCCCACGCCGTCGACGACCACCTCATGCGCACGACGCTCGTCGTGCGCACCGAGGAGTGGCTCTCGTCGGTGCCGACGCACCGGCAGCTCTTCGCCGCGCTCGGCTTCGACCCGGTGGACTACGCCCACCTCGCGCCGCTGATGAAGCAGGAGGGCGGGTCGAAGCGCAAGCTCTCCAAGCGCAAGGACGCCGAGGCGTCGGTCGACTTCTACCTCGAGGCCGGCTTCCCCGTGCCCGCCGTGCAGTACTACCTGCGGGGCCTGGCCAACCCGCGGCTGGCCGAGATGCCGCTGCCCGAGGCGCTCGCGACGCCGCTGCGCCTCGACGAGTTCGGGCTCGCCGGACCGCTGGTCGACACCGTGAAGCTCCGCGACATCTCCGCCGACCACATCGCGACCCTGTCCGGGCCCGACGTCCTCGCCGGCGTGCGCGCGTGGGCCGCCGAGTACGACCCCGAGGTCGTCAAGGTGCTCGACGCGAACCCCGAGCTCGCCGCGGCGGCGATCGACGTCGAGCGGGTCTGCGTCGAGAACCCCCGCAAGGACCTCGCCACCTGGTCGGACTTCCGCGACGCCTACGGGTTCTTCTTCCCGGAGCTGTTCACCGACGTCACCGACCCGGCCGACGAGCGCTTCGGCGGGCTCGACCCGGCGCTCGTGCGCACCGTCGCCGCCGACCTCGCGGACACCTACGTCCACGAGGGCGACCAGCCGACCTGGTTCCAGCAGATCCGCGACCTGGCCGCGCGGCACGGCTTCGCCCCGAACCCGAAGACGTACAAGAAGGACCCGGACGCCTTCCCCGGCATGCTGCGCGACGCCGCCAACGTCGCCCGCGTCGCGATCACGGGCGCCCAGCGCAGCCCGGACCTCTACGAGGTCACCCGGGCGCTCGGCGCCGACGAGGTCGTGCGACGCCTGCGGGCCGCCGCGGGCTGAGGACGCCCCGGAACATTCCGGACCGCCCGCACCGTCGTAGCGGGCATGATCGCGCTCCTCCGTGCCCCCGCCGGCGCCCTGGCCGTCGCCCTCCTCGCCGGGGGCCTGCTCGGCGGGTGCAGCGGCGCCGGCACGTCGGTGAGCTGCTCGGGGTCGTCGTGCCGCGCGACGGTCACGGGCGTGCCGGTCGAGGTCTCACAACCCGACGCGGGCTCGACCACGCGGCCGCGCAGCAGTACGAAACGGCGGCCGGCACGGAACAATGACGGCGTGGACTTCGGGGTCAACGCCGTGGGGCCGGGTTGGGTGGACGTCGAGGACGACGGCGTGGTCACCCGTGTCACCCAGGGAGGGACGTTCGTGGAGGACGGGTCGACGGTGCGCCTGGAGTCGTCCGACGGACGGACGGCCGTCTTCACCTTCACCCGGCGATGACCGCCCCACTGCCGGCCCGCCTGGCCCTCGGGGCACACGCCGCGACGGCCGGGACGGACCTGTCCGGCGTCGCCGTCACCGACGACACGATGTTCCTCGCGCCCGACGAGGGGGCGACGCTCCTGCGGCTGCGCCGCGCCCCCGGCGGCGGGTCGCTCGACTGGGACGGCCCGGAGGAGGTCCCGCTCGCCGACGCGATCGCCCTGCGCGGCGTGCCCGACGACGAGGTCGACGCCGAGGGGCTCGACGTCGTCGACGGGTGCCTGTGGGTCGCGGGCTCGCACAGCGCCAAGCGCAAGCGGGTCCGGCCCGAGACGCCGCGGGAGGAGATCCCCGAGCGGCTCGCGCAGGTCGCGCCGGAGAAGTCGCGGCGCCTGCTGGCCCGCCTCCCGCTGCGGGACGGGCCGGACGGTCCGCGCACGGTGCCGGCCGGCGAGGACGTCGAGGGCCTGGGGGAGGCGGCGCGGCTGCCGGCCGGGAAGCGGGGGCTCGTGGGGGCCCTGACCCGCGACCAGCACCTCGGCCCGTTCCTGCACATCCCGGGGAAGGACAACGGCTTCGACGTCGAGGGCATCGCGGTGCGCGAGGCCCGCGACGGCGGCGGCGTGCTGCTCGGCCTGCGCGGGCCGGTGCTGCGCGGGTGGGCCGTGCTGCTCGACCTCCGGGTGCACGCCGAGGGGCGCAAGCTGGTGCTCGACGACCTGACCAAGCACCTCGTCGACCTCGAGGGGCTCGGCGTGCGCGACCTCGCCCGCGACGGTGACGACCTGCTGGTGCTGGCCGGGCCGACGATGGTGCTCGACGGGCCGGCGCGCGTCGTGCGGCTGCCCGGCGCCGCCGCGACCCCGCTGCCGCCGGCGGTCACGGCCGACGAGGTCGAGCTCGTCACCGAGATCCCGGTCGGCCGCGGGTGCGACCGGCCGGAGGGGCTCGCCGTCCTGCCCGAGGGTCTGCTGGTCCTGCACGACACCCCGGCCCCGGACCGCCTCGACGGCGAGCACCTCACCGGCGACCTGTGGCAGGTCCCCGGCCGGTCGTGAGACGGCCCCGACCGGGTGCCGGGGAGCCGCCACGCGGTGTCTTGCCGGGGTGCGGGAGCGCTCCTACCGTCGTGGTCCGGGTCACACACACCTCGTATCCGTCACCCGGGCCGAGGAGCTCTGCCGGCCATGACGACCACCTCTCCCCAGGCGCCCACGCCGATCGTCACCCGTCCGTACCCGGCGCGGGAGACGACGCGCGGGTCGGCGTTCTCGCACTACCTCCGGACGACCGATCCCAAGGACATCGCGATCCTCTACATGGTCACGTCGTTCGGGTTCTTCCTGATCG
>NZ_BAABHO010000081.1:0-20662 GCF_039542135.1 Actinomycetospora chlora | reverse complement strand
GCGCGGGCAGGGCGACCGGCGTGGCGACGGGGGCCGCCGCCGGGGTGGCTGCCGGCGACGTTGCCGGCGTCCGCGCCGGCGTGCCGGCCGCCGCGGGGCTCGTGGGGTGGGGGCGGACCGGCGCGCTGGTCGACCGGTTCGTCGGGGGCGGTGCCGCGGACGGCGCCGGTGCCGTCGCGGAGGTCGGGGGAGCGGCCGGGGCGGACGACGTCGCCGCCGGGAGTGCGGGCGTGCGTCCCCCCGCGAGCGCGGCCAGCCGGCGCCGCGCGAGCGCGAGGTTGCCCTGGTCACGCCGGACGCAGAGGTACACCCACGCCCCGGGCGCCGACGGGTCGTGCAGGGCGCGCAGCAGGTGGTGGGCGACGTCGGAGGTGACGATGAGGTCGTCGAGGGCGAGCTCCCGGTCGGCCGCGACGCCCCCGGCGCGCCGGCCCCAGGTGAGCACGGCCGCGGCGGCGCCGGTGTCGGCGCCGATCTCGGCGAGGACGTGGTCGCCCGAGAGGTCGACGACGCGGGCGTGCGTGACGCCGGGGAGGTCGCGCAGCGGCTCGAGCAGCCCGAGGAGCGCGGGCCGGTCCGACCGGGACGGCGTCGCGAGGGTCGCCGGGACCCCCGCCGTGGCCCCCGCCGGTGCTGCGGGAGCCGCCGTGCCCGTGGCCGCCTGGATCACGAAACCCTCTCGCTCGTCTCTCGTGGAGGTCACGAGAGTAGGAGAGTGATATACGGAGAGCAATTGGCCGTTCGGCGTAAGTTACCTGTCCGGGGTACGCGGCCATTCGTCCGAACGCAGATTGATCACTCTACGTCGATCGGGTCGTCGCGAGGGCCGTGCGGGTGACGACGACCGCTCAGGCCGACGCGCGCGGCACGAACCGCGCCCAGAGCCCACCCGCGCGGCGGTCGCCCGGTCGCGACGGGGGCAGCGGCTCACCGGCCGCGGCGGCGCAGACCGTGCAACGGCTGGCCGGCGGCGACGCCAGCGAGCCGGCCCAGACGGTGGCGCGACAGAGCGCCTCGTAGCGCCCGTCGCCGCCCTGGGCCGCGACGAACGCCGCGTCGGACACGGCGTGGTCCGTGCCGTCGACGGCGCACGTCAGCCACATCGTGCGCGAGCAGGACGGGCGCCTCACGACGCACACCCCGGTCGCTCGTCGACACCCAAGAGGTCGTCGTACGCGCCGCCCTTGATGTCGGCGACGAACGCGGTCATCTCCGCGACGGAGAACACGAGCGCCGGGCCCTCGGGGAACCGCGAGTTGCGCACCGCGACCCTCCGCGAGCCCGCGGGGGCGAGCTCGACACAGTTGCCCTGCTTGCCCGAGCGGCCGCTCTTGCGCCACGTGACGTCGGGCAGGGCGACCTGTGCGTTCGGCACCTGTCCCATGGCGTCCGCCCCGATCATCTGCACGTGCATCCGGTTGGTGCACGAACCCTAGCAAGCGCCGAGACCGGCTGCACGTGCACACGCCCCGTGCGCCGGGACTCCACCCGACCGCTGCGCGGGGACTACGGAGCGCGTCGCTCCGCGGCCAGCTTGGTGAGGTACTGGCGCGTCTCGTCCGGCGTCAGGGCGTCGACCGCGACGCGGTCCATCACCCGGCTGTAAGCCTCGACCTCCGGGCGCTTGTCCAGGTAGACCGCGGCGGTCAGGTGCTCCTGGTAGACGAGGTCGGGCAGCTCGGGCTCGGCGAAGCGCAGGATCGAGAACGTGCTCTCCGCGGCGTAGCCACTGAGCGTGAACGGCAGCACCTGCACGACGACGTTCGGCAGCGCCGAGAGCTCCAGGAGCCGCTCGATCTGGCCGGCGAGGACCGACGGTCCGCCGATCGGCCGGTAGAGCACCGCCTCGTCGACGATGGCCCACACCGTCGGCGCGTCGCGGCGCCCCAGCATCTGCTGGCGGCGCATGCGCACGGCCAGCCGGCGCTCGTCGTCGGCGCTCGCGCGCTCCGGGTGGCCCGAGGTGATGATCGCGCGGGCGTAGTCCTCGGTCTGCAGCAGGCCGGGCACGAACAGCAGCTCGTAGGTCTGGATGCGCGAGGCGCTCATCTCCAGGCCGACGTAGTCCTCGAACCAGTCCGGGAGCACGTCGCCGTAGGGCTGCCACCAGCCCGGCTCGTTGCTGCGCCGGGTCATGTCGAGCAGCAGTTCGCGCTCGTCCTCGGCGGTGATGCCGTACATCGTCAGCAGGTCGGCGACGTCGCGCTCCTTGAAGCCGACCTTGCCGGCCTCGAGGCGGCTCATCTTCGAGTCGGAGCCGCGGATCGACCACGCGGCGTCGGACCGGGCGACGCCGGCGCGCTCCCGCAACCGCCGCAGCTGAGCCCCCAGGATGATCCGGCGGGCGGTCGGCCCGGCGCCCTCGGGCTCCTGTTGCTCCCGTTCGGCCACGCTGGTGCGCTCCCCGATGTCGACGACGGCCACGTCCTGGCCCCTCGCGAGCCCGTGACGTTACACCGCGGGACCGAACGTGTCCGTCGTTCGACCCGTCGGAAGGCGCGGGCGTATACCCTCCTAGGGTGATCGACCGTCCGTGACGTCACTCTCTCCGATGGGTTGCCGATGACCGCTGCGCACTCCTCGTCCCGTTCGGGGTCCGCTCCCGCCTTCATCGACACGTCGAAGGCGAGCATCGCGCGCGTCTACGACACGGCCCTCGGAGGGAAGGACAACTACCCGGCCGACCGCGAGGTCGTCGACAAGCTTCGCCAGGTCGCCCCGGAGATCGGTCAGTTCACCGTCGACCACCGCGCGTTCCTGGTGCGGGCGGTCCGCTTCCTCGCGGGCCAGGCCGGCATCGACCAGTTCCTCGACTGTGGGTCGGGCCTGCCGACGGCCGAGAACACGCACCAGGCGGCCCAGCGCCTGAACCCCGAGGCCCGTGTCGTCTACGTCGACAACGACCCGACGGTGGTGGCCCACGGGCGCGCGCTGCTCGAGGAGAACGACCGCACGTTCTTCTCCCCGGGCGACCTGACCCAGCCGCGCGAGGTGCTCGACGACCCCGTGGTGACGCGCAACCTCGACTTCACGCGCCCGCTCGCGCTGCTGCAGCTCGGCACGCTGCACCACTACGACGAGTCGGGGCTGACCTGCGCCGAGATCATGCAGCAGTACATCGACGCCCTGCCCTCGGGCAGCTACGTCGCGTTGAGCCACTTCCTCGATCCGGAGGACGAGGACAGCGTGGTCGCGCGGCGCATGGAGGACGTCTTCCTGCACAGCCCGCTGGGCACCGGGCGCTTCCGCACGCGGGAGCAGATCCTCGCGATGATGCCGGGGCTGGAGCTCGTCGACCCGGGCCTCGAGCTGTGCGTGAAGTGGTGGCCGGACGGCCCGCAGCTCGCCCCGCTGCTGCCCGCGCAGCGGTGCATCGCCGGCGTGGTGGGCCGCAAGCCCTGAGCCGGGAGACGTAGCGCAGCGGAGCTCGACCGTGGGGAAGGCCGACCGGGAGCGGTGGGACGCCCGCTACGCCGGGCTCGGCCCGGGGGAGCCGGGGCCGCCGGACGCCCTGCTCGGCCGCGAGGACCTGCTGCCGGCGGCGGGCCGCGCCCTCGACGTGGCCTGCGGGCGGGGGACGGTCGCGGTCTGGCTCGCCCGGCGCGGCCTCGAGGTGGACGCGGTCGACGTCTCGCCGGTCGCCCTCGATGTCGGACGCGCGCTGGCCGGCGACAGCCCCGTGCGCTGGATCGCCGCGGACCTCGACGCCGGCCTGCCCGTGACCGGCCCCTACGACGTCGTCGTCTGCCAGCGCTTCCGCGACCCGGCGCTCTACCCGGCGCTCGCGGGGCTCCTCGCGCCCGGCGGCCTGCTGGTGGTGGAGGTGCTGTCGGCGGTGGGTGACGCCGGCGGTCCCTTCCGGGCGGAGCCCGGCGAGCTGCTCGCGGCGTTCGGGCACCTCGACGTCGTGCACCAGGCCGAGGGCCGGGGGCGCGCGAGCGTCATCGCGGTGGCGCCCAGCTGAGCACTCCGTCGAGCCCGCGCACCGTGACCGCGGTGGGCACGAGGCGCCCGACGCCGTCGCGGACCGCGGTGGGCACGCGGCCGGGCATCCCGGCGACCAGGCCGGCGAGCCGCGACATCCGGGTCAGCCGCGCGGTGCGGGGCACGCGGAGGCGGTCGTAGCGGGCGAGGTCGTCGGCGCAGGCCCCGAGGACGGCCGCGTCCTCCAGCGCCAGGCACGCGCCCTGGCCCAGGTTCGGCGTCATCGCGTGGGCGGCGTCGCCGAGCAGCGCCACCCGGCCGGCGACGAACGTCCGCAGGGGTGGCAGCCACCGCAGCTCGGTGACCAGCGCCGACGCCGGGTCGACCCGCTCGAGCAGGGCGGGGATCGGCGCGTGCCAGCCCGCGAGGCGGCGGCGCAGGGCGTCGAGGTCGGACGCCGCGGCCTCGCCGGCGGGCACCACGGCCCACAGGTGCACCCGCCCGTCGCCGTGCGGCGCGAGCCCGGCGTACGCCCCGACGCCCCAGGTCTCGCCGCCGGCCCGCGGCGGGTCGTCGACGGGGGCGGTGAGCCGCCAGGCGACCGTGCCCGTCGAACGCGGTCGCGCATCCGGCGCGACGAGCCGGCGCACCGCGGATCCGATCCCGTCGGCGCCGACGACGAGGTCGTGGTCCGCCGCCCCCGGGTCCTCGACGGCCACTCCCGTCCGCACCGTGCCGTCGGGCAGGGCACCGGCGAGCGTCCGGAGCAGGGCGGAGCGGGCGAGCACGAGGATGCCGTCGCCGTGGCGGCGGGCGAGGGCGGCGTTGTCGGTGCGGGCGAGCCAGTGGCCGTGTCGGTCGCGGATGCCGCCGGCCTCGTGGGCGTGACCCACGGCCCGCACGTCGTCACCGACGCCGAGGGCGTCGAGGGCGCGCAGGGCGTTGGGCCACAACGAGATGCCGGCGCCCTCGTCCCACGGCTCGTCGCGCCGTTCGCGGACCTCGACGTCCCACCCCGCCCCGCGCAGCGCGACCGCCGCGGCGAGCCCGCCGATCCCCGCCCCGACCACCAGCGCGCGCCGTGCCACCCGCCCGTCTACCCCGTTCGGCGCTGGCTGATCCGGCCACTGCGACGTGTGTGGCCGCTGTCAAGGCATGGTGCCGACGGCGCGCCAGGGTCGATACTCGACCGGGCTCTACACAGGGCCGACCGGGTGATGGAGGAAGGGGACACCGCGCGTGGCGGACCTGTACATCGACGGAGCGTGGACCTCGGCGGTCGAGGGCGGCCGGCGGGAGATCCGCTCCCCGGCCGACGGGACCCTGGTCGCGGAGGTCGACGAAGCCTCGGCGAAGGACACCGAGCTCGCCATCGCCGCGGCCCGCCGCGCGTTCGACGACGCCCGCTGGTCGTCGGTGCCGCCGCCCGAACGCGGCGCCCTGCTGCTGCGGGTCGCCGACCTGCTGCAGCGCGACCGCGACCGCCTCGCCCGTGCCGAGACCGCAGACACCGGCAAGCGCGTCGCCGAGTCCGAGATCGACATGGACGACATCACGAACTGCTTCCGGTGGTTCGGTCAGCTCACGGCCACCGACGACGGGCGCCTGGTCGAGACCGGCGTCCCGACGGCACGCAGCAAGGTCGTGCACGAGCCCGTGGGCGTCTGCGGGCTCATCACCCCCTGGAACTACCCGCTGCTGCAGACCGCGTGGAAGGTCGCGCCGGCACTCGGGGCCGGCTGCACGTTCGTGCTCAAGCCCAGCGAGCTGACCCCGCACACCGCGATCATCCTCATGGAGCTGCTGGCCGAGGCCGGGGTTCCCGACGGCGTCGCCAACCTGGTACTGGGGGCCGGGGCGTCCGCGGGCGCGCCGCTCTCGACCGACCCGCGCGTGGACATGGTCAGCTTCACCGGGGGCCTGGTCACCGGCCGGAAGATCATGGAGGCGGCGGCCCCCACCGTGAAGAAGGTCGCCCTCGAGCTCGGCGGCAAGAACCCGTTCGTGCTCTTCGCCGACGCCGACCACGAGACGGCCGTCGACAACGCGCTCACGGCGATCTTCCTGCACTCCGGGCAGGTGTGCTCGGCCGGCGCGCGGCTCGTGGTCGAGGAGTCCGCGCACGACCGGATCGTCGACGACCTCGTGGAGCGGGCGAAGCGCATCCGCCTGGGCGGCCCCGACGACCCGGACACCGAGACCGGCCCGCTGATCTCCGCGGCGCACCGCGAGAAGGTCGAGCGCTACGTCGCGGCCGGCATCGCCGAGGGCGCGGTGCTGCGCTGCGGGGGCGAGCGCCCGACCGACCCGGCGCTGCAGGACGGGTACTTCTACCCGCCGACGATCCTCGACCGCTGCACCCAGGACATGTCCGTCGTGCACGACGAGAGCTTCGGCCCGGTGCTCACCGTCGAGACGTTCACCGACCTCGACGACGCCGTCCGCATCGCCAACGACACCGAGTACGGCCTGGCCGGGGCGGTCTTCTCGTCCGACCACGGCACGTGCGAGGAGGTCGCGGCCCGCCTGCGCCACGGCACGATCTGGATCAACGACTTCGGCCCGTACGTGCCGGCCGCCGAGTGGGGCGGCTTCGGCCACTCCGGTGTCGGCCGGGAGCTCGGGCGCGCCGGCCTCGCCGAGTACCAGGAGGCCAAGCACATCTGGACCAACACCCGGCCGGGTCCGACCGGGTGGTTCCCCTCATCGGCTTCCACACCAGGGAGTGGTTCGTGAGCGAGAGTCACGAGAAGACCCACAAGCAGGCCAGCGCCACCGACGCCGAGGACATCGACGAGTTCGGCTACAAGCCGAGCCTCGTCCGCTCGCTCGGCAGCTTCCACACCTTCGCCGCGGGCATCAGCTACATCTCGATCCTCACCGGCACGTTCCAGCTGTTCTACCTCGGGCTCGCCAGCGGCGGCCCGTCGTACTGGTGGTCGTGGCCGCTGGTGTTCGTCGGCCAGCTGATGGTCGCCCTCTGCTTCTGCGAGCTGGCCGCCCGCTACCCGGTGGCCGGGTCGATCTACAACTGGAGCAAGCGGCTGTCGCACCACGGCGTGTCGTGGCTCGCCGGCTGGACGATGCTCACCGCGTCGATCGTCTCGATCGCGGCCGTCGCCCTGGCGCTGCAGGCGACGCTGCCCGAGATCTGGTCGGGGTTCCAGTTCATCCCCGAGGACACCACCAACGCCGAGGCCCTCAACGGCGTCATCCTCGCCGCGATCCTCATCGTGTTCACGACCCTGATCAACGCCTTCGGCACCAAGCTCATGGCGCAGATCAACTCGACCGGCGTGTTCATCGAGCTCATCGCCGCGGTGCTGCTGATCATCCTGCTGGCGATCAACATCGTGCGCGGGCCGCAGGTCGTGCTCTCCAGCGGCGGGATCGACACGAGCGGCCGGCCGCTCGGCTACGCGGGCGCCTTCCTCGTGGCCATGTTCGCGTCCCTCTACGTCATGTACGGGTTCGACACCGCGAGCTCGCTCGCCGAGGAGTCGCACGACCCGCGGCGCAACGCCCCCAAGGCGATCCTGCGGGCGCTGTTCTTCTCGTTCCTGCTCGGCGGGCTCATCCTGCTCTTCGCGCTCATGTCGGCGCCCGACCTCTCCGACCCCGCGTTCAGCCAGCTCGGCGGCCTGCAGGCCCTGGTCCTCGCGGTGCTCGGCCCGTACGGGGGCACCGTCATCCTCATCGCGGTCGCGGTGGCCGTCGTGGTCTGCGCCCTGGCCGTGCACGCCGCGGCGATCCGCCTCGCCTTCGCCATGAGCCGGGACAACAACCTGCCGGCCGGCACGAAGCTGTGCACGATCAGCCCGCGGTTCGGCACGCCGGTGGTGTCGTCGGTGACGATCGGGATCATCGCCATCGTCCTGCTGCTGGTCACCTTCAGCCCGCAGATCTACACGGTGGTCACGTCGATCGCGATCATCATGATCTACACCGCGTACCTGCTGGTCACGGTGCCGATGCTGGTGCAGCGCCTGCGCGGCACGTGGCAGCCGCGGCCCGACGGATTCTCGCTGGGGCGCTGGGGCCTGCCGGTGAACGTCCTCGCGATCATCTGGGGCGGGGTGATGGCCGTGAACCTCGCCTGGCCGCGCAACGAGATCTACAACGCCAGCGAGCCGTTCCACTGGTACCTCCAGTGGGGCGGGGTGCTGCTGCCCGGGATCATCCTCGGCGCCGGCTTCGCCTACTACTGGACCGTGCAGCGCCACAAGACCGGCGTCGTGGCCGAGCACGCCCGCGTCGACGTCCCCACCGAGAAGCCCGTCCAGGAGGCGTGATGAGCGGACCACGGAACGGACGCGAGTTCGACTACGTCGTCGTCGGCGGCGGCACCGCCGGCTCGGCGGTCGCCGCGCGGCTCTCGGAGGACCCGGACGTCTCGGTGCTGCTCGTCGAGGCGGGCCCGTCGGACGTCGGGGACCCGGCGATCCTCAACCTCTGGCGCTGGATGGAGCTCCTGGAGTCCGGCTACGACTGGGACTACCCCATCGAGCCGCAGGAGTTCGGCAACTCCTACATGCGCCACGCGCGGGCCAAGGTGCTCGGCGGCTGCTCGTCGCACAACTCGGCGATCGCCTTCTGGGCGCCACGGGAGAACCTCGACGACTGGGCGGCCTACGGCGCCACGGGGTGGTCGGCCGACGAGTGCTACCCCTTCTACCGCAAGCTCGAGACCGCACTGGACGGCGCGGAGTTCGCCGAGCCGCCGGGACGCGGCACGGACGGCCCGGTGACCATCCGCTCCATCGCGCCGAAGGACCCCTGCGGCCGGGCGCTGCTCGAGGCCTGCGAGCAGGTGGGGCTGCCGACCACGCCGTTCAACACCGGGCGGACGGTGCTGCGCGGGGCCAACTGGTTCCAGGTCAACGCCAACCCCGACGGCACCCGCAGCTCGGCGTCGGCGGCCTACCTGCACCCGGTGATGGCGCAGCGGGCGAACCTCGAGGTGTGGACCGGCTACCGCGCCGAGTACCTGACCTTCGACGACTCCGGCCCGCGGCCGCGCGCCACCGGCGTCGCCCTGCGCACGCCGGACACGCGCTGGACGATCGAGGTCACCGCTCGCCGCGAGACGGTGCTGTCGGCCGGCGCGATCGACGGGCCCAAGCTGCTCATGCTCTCGGGCATCGGGCCGGCCGAACACCTGCGCTCGGTGGGCGTCGAGGTGCGCGTCGACGCGCCCGGGGTGGGGGAGAACCTCCAGGACCACCCGGAGGGCCTCGTCCAGTGGGAGGCCCTGCAGCCGATGCCGAGCGAGTCGGTGCAGTGGTGGGAGATCGGCATCTTCGCCGGCGCCGAGGGCCGGACGACGCCGGACCTGATGTTCCACTACGGGTCGGTGCCGTTCGACCTCAACCTCGTGCGCTGGGGCTACCCGAGCAGCGACAACACGTTCTGCCTCACGCCCAACGTCACCGGGGCGCAGTCACAGGGCACCGTGCGTCTGCGCACGCGCGACTTCCGCGACAAGCCCGCGGTCGACCCGCGCTACTTCACCCACGAGCACGACCGCGAGGTCATGATCCGTGGCGTGCGCGTGGCGCGGGAGATCGCGGCGGCGCCGGCGCTGAAGGACTGGGTGGGCAAGGAGCAGGCCCCCGGCGACGCGGCGCAGACGGATGAGGAGATCTTCGACTACATCGCGAAGACCCACAACACCGTCTACCACCCGTCGTGCACGGTGAAGATGGGCCCGGAGTCCGACCCGATGGCGCCGGTGGACCCCCAGCTGCGCCTGCGCGGCGTCGACGGGCTGCGGGTCGCGGACGGGTCGATCATGCCGGACCTGATCACCGTCAACCCGTGCATCACGACGATGATGATCGGCGAGCGCTGCGCCGACTTCATCAAGAACCCGCGCTGACGTCCCTCGCGGACCTCTGATCCGGGGTTACTGGCTCGTATCGCTCGCTGAGCGAGCGATACGAGCCAGTAACCCTCCTTCGGGGGCGATGACCGTCACCGTGGGTTCCGGGTGAAGCGCGGCTCAGTGAGTCGTAGCCTCGCGGGATGATCGGGCGCACACGCCTCGCCGGCCGGAGGATCCCGTGACGGCGAGGCCCGAGACCGACGCGGCCCCGAGGACCGCTCCGGACGAGCCGGCGCACGTCGCGAACGGCGCGACCGTCACGTCACCCCGGCCCGCCGCGCCCGCACCCGTCGAGGAGCCGCCCGCCCCGGGCGTCGCCGCGGGGACCGCGACCGCCACCCCGGCGCCCACCGGCACGACCAACTGGGTCGTGGCCCTGATGGTGCTCGTCGCCGGGATGTTCATGTCGGTGCTCGACATCAGCATCGTCAACGTCGCCATCCCGGTGATGCAGAACGACTTCGGGGTCACCACCGAGGACATCTCGTGGATCTCGACGGCCTACTCGCTCGCCGAGGGCGTCATCGTCCCGGCCAGCGCGTGGCTGGGGCTGCGCATGGGACTGGGGCGGGCCTACATCGTCGCGATGATCGGCTTCGCCGTCGGGTCCGTGCTGTGCGGCCTCGCGTGGGACCTCAACTCGATGATCGCGTTCCGCATCCTCCAGGCGATCCCGGGCGGCGTGATCCCCGTCGTCGCGCTGACGATGCTGTACAAGATCGTGCCCAAGGACCGGCTCGGCGCCGCGATGGGCATGTACGGCCTCGGCATCATCTTCGCGCCGGCGATCGGCCCGACGCTCGGCGGCTACCTCGTCGAGTACGTCGACTGGCGCCTCATCTTCTTCATCAACGTCCCGATCGGCGTCGTGGGGACGATCGCGGCGATGATCTACCTGCCGAACTTCGGCGGCGGCAAGCGCGAGCGGTTCGACCTGCCCGGGTTCCTCACCATCGCCTCGGGCCTGTTCGCGCTGCTGCTCGGCCTGCACGAGGGCGAGGACTGGGGCTGGACGTCGTACCCGGTCATGATCCTGCTGACCTACGGCGTGCTCGCGCTGGCGACGTTCGTCGTCATCGAGCTCGAGGTCGAGAAACCCCTGCTCAACGTGCGGGTGTTCGCGACGTGGGCGTTCACCAACTCGCTGATCCTCATCGCGGTGATCTCGGCCGGCCTCTTCGGCGTGCTCTTCTACATCCCGCAGTCGCTGCAGATCAACCAGGGGCTCGGGGCGTTCGAGACGGGCCTGCTGCTGCTCCCGCAGGCCCTCGTGATGGCCGTGATCATGCCGCTGGCCGGGCAGATCTACGACCGCATCGGCGCTCGCTGGCCCGCGGTGATCGGGCTCGTCATCGTCGCCTGGGGCACGTACCTGCTGCGCGACCTGACCATCGACACCCCGCACTCCGAGCTCGCCTGGATCCTCGCGTTCCGCGCGGCGGGCATCGGGCTCGCGATGATGCCGATCATGACGGGCGGCCTGTCGTCGCTGCCGCCGAGCCGCGTCGACGGCGCGAGCGCGTTCAACACCGTCATCCAGCGCTCGTCCTCGGCGATCGGCCTGGCCGCCATGACCGCGCTCATGACCGCCCAGCAGTCCCAGGGCTACGCCGACCGGGCGGGGATGATGCCGACGGACACGGCCGGGTCGGCGACGACGTCGGGCAGCACCTCGTCGATGCTGGGGGAGTACGTGCAGCAGTCGCAGCTGCAGTCCCAGGTCTTCGACACGTCGTTCGGCGACCTCATGCTCGTCACCACGGCGCTCACCGCGGGCGCGGTGCTCCTGGCGCTGCTGCTGCCCAGCGGCAGGCCGGCCCCGAGCGAGGGCCCGCGCATCATGGAGTGACCGGGCGTCAGCCCGACCGGTGGATGTCGACCTCGACGTTCATGCCCGGGATCAGCTCGAGGCCCTGCAGGTCGTCGATCCCGATCTTCACCGGGATGACCTGGGTGACCTTCTGGAAGTTCCCCGAGCTGTTCGACTGCGGCAGCGGCGAGAACACCCCCGCCGCACCGCCCTGGACCTCCCGGACCGAGCCGGTGAACGTCCGGCCGCCGTAAGCGTCGACGGTGAAGTCGACGACCTGGCCCACGCGCACGTCGTTGATGTCGGTCTCGTCGATGCGCGCGGTGACGTAGACGTCGCCGGGGTCGTAGGCGATCGCGAGCTGCTGTCCCGCGGTCACGTACGCGCCCTCGGTGGTGTCGTCCGTGGCCACCGTCCCCGCCGCGGGCGCGCGGATCGGCCGCTGGGGCCGCACGTAGCCGCCGTCGATCTCGACGCGGCCCACCACCTGCTCGGCGTGCAGCACGGCGCCCTGGGTGCCGGTCCAGCCCACGAGGGTGCCGCTGGTGGGCGCCACGATCGGTATCTGGGTGCCGTCGATCTGGGCGTTGTCGGTGGAGACGTACTGGCGGGCGTCCAGGAGGTAGCTCAGCGTGAAGCCGGCGGCCGCGAGCAGCGCGATGACCAGGATGACGATCAGCGCGACGCGGGTGCGCCGGCTCAGGCCGCGGCGCCCCCCACCCTCCCCGGTCCCGTCCTCCGCCGGCTGCTCGGTGGCGACGGGGCCGGTGTCGTCCGCGCCGGCGCTCACCGGCGCGCGGTCAGCAGCACCTGCTGACCCTCCGTCAGACCGCTGCGGACCTCGGTGCGGTCCGCGCCGACGAGGCCGGGCACGAACGGCGTCGGGACCTGCTGCCCGTCGGGCCGCACGACGACCACCGACGTCCGGTCGCCCTGCCGGATCACCGCCGAGTTGGGGACGCTGACCGCGTTCGTGCCCTGGCCGGTGATCACCGACGTCTGCGCCGTCTGGCCGTCCTTGAGTCGCGGATCGGGGCGGGCGACGGCGACCGTCACGTAGTAGTTGATGACGTTCGCGATGTCGGTCGAGGCCGGGGCCACGGCCAGCACGGTGCCGTCCAGGGTCACGTCCGGCAGTGCGTCGAGGGTGACGTGGGCCGGCATGCCGGGCTGCAGCGGGGCGGCGTCCATCTCCTGGAACGGCGCCACCACCGAGAAGCCCGAGGTGCTCTGCAGCAGGAGGAACTGGGTCCCGCCCGGCCGGCCCGGGGAGGCGCCCATCGAGGCCGCGGCGGCGCCCGCCCCGGCGGCGGCGCCCGACGCCGCGCCCGGGATCGCGGCCTCGCCGCCCGGGGCCAGCGGCGTGGTGCCCGAGCTCGGCTGCGTGAACTCGCCGACCGCGCCGTTGAGCGCCGTGACGACCCCGTCGACCGGCGCCGTCAGCGTCGTGTTGGCGAGCCCGCGCTCGGCGTTCTCCACGCCGATCCGCGCGTTGTCGACCTGCGCCTGTGCCTGGTCGAGCTGGCTCGGCCGCGCGGCCCGCGCGGCGTCGAGCTGGTTCTGGACCTGGACGACGCCGTTGCGCGCCTGCTCCACCTGGACCCGGCCGGCGGCCTCGTCGAGCTGGCGCTTGCTGCGCGCCTGCGCGACCTGGGCGTCGGCCTGCGCGGCGCCCTGCTGGGCCATGGCCGCCTGGCTCTGGTCGCCGGGCAGGAGGATGCATGCCGTGTTGGTCTGTTGCTGACTGGGCAGCAGCATCCTCGGTGGGCCGTAGGAGCTCGCCCCGCCATTCGCCGCGCAGGCGGCTTGGTCCTGGGCGAACCGTGCATCCGCCTGGTCCGAAGCACGATGTGCCTGAGCCGCCGCCGCCTCTGCCTGGTGGATCCCCGCGTCGTCCTGCTCCAGGGTCGTGTCGACCTGGTCCTGCGTCGCCCGCAGGATCCGCCGGGCCGAGGCGACGGAGTTGCCCGCGCCGTCGACGGCGGTGTTGTCGAGGGCCTGCTGGTAGGCGGCCTCCTGGCCCTCGAGGGCGGTCTGTGCCTGGTCGAGCTGCTGGCGGGCCGCGAAGTCGTCGATCTTGGCCAGGACCTGGCCTGCGCGGACCTGGTCGCCGACGGTGACGTCGACCTCGGTCAGCTGCCCGCCCTGCGGGAAGCCGAGGTTGTTGGTGGCCGTGGCGGCGACCGACCCCTGGGCCGACACGCCGGTCTCGACCGCCGCCCGTGACACCGCCACCGTCCGCGGGGGTGGGGCCTCGGCACCGCCGCACCCGCTGGTCACGAGCGCGGCCGCGACCAGGGCCAGCAGCCCGAGCGCCCGGGGGGAGCGGAAGATCATGCCGAGGCCAACGACCCCCGAGCGGCTGAGTGACGATTCACCAGTAGTCCGAGCGGCCTTCATCACACGGTCGAACGGACCAACAACAGACGCCCTTTCGTCGTAACGTTCCGTGTGGCCAGCGTGAGGGCGGGTCGGCGCATGCCGGACGGGCCGGGCAGGGCACCCCCGGCCCCATGACCGACACCCAGGGCACGGTGATCCTCGACGTCGACGGGACGCTCGTGGACACGAACTACCACCACGCGATCGCGTGGTACCGCGCGTTCCGCCGCTACGGCGTCACGGTGCCCGTCTGGAACATCCACCGCGCGATCGGCATGGGCGGGGACCAGCTGGTCGGCGCGGTCGCCGGCGACGACGTCGAGCGCGAGCACGGCGACGACATCCGCGCGGCGTGGACCGAGCAGGCCGACGCGATGCTCGACGAGTTCAGCGCGCTGCCGGGCGCCCACGCGCTGCTGCAGGCCATCCGGGACGCCGGCTTCGGGCTGGTCATGGCCAGCTCGGGCAAGCCGCACCACGTAGAGCGCTACGCGGAGCTCATCGACGCCGGCGACCTCCCGCAGGCGTGGGTCAGCTCCGGGGACGTCGAGCAGACCAAGCCGGCGCCGGACCTGCTGGCTGTCGCGATGGAGCGCGTCGGGGCGGAGCGGGCCGTGGTCGTCGGCGACTCGGTGTGGGACTGCCGCGCCGCCGAGCGTCTCGGCCTGCCCTCGGTGGCCGTGCGCACCGGCGGCTTCTCGAACGAGGAGCTGCGCGAGGCGGGGGCGACGTCGGTCTACGAGTCGGTCGACGAGCTGACCAAGGACGTGCACTCCCTCGACCCGCGCCCGCGCAGGGACTGAGCGAGGGGCACCCTCGCTCGATCCACCCGAGCGAGGGTGCCCCTCGCTCGGTTCAGGAGGCCGCGCGCTCGGCGTCGGCGGTCCACTCGCCGCGGACGGCCGCCCCGGTGAGGCGCAGGCGCTCGCCGAACGCCTCCTGGGCGGCCGCGACGTTCTTCTCGACGCCGGCCCACACTGACATCGGGCGGCCCTGCAGCGCGCGGGCGTAGGAGAAGCTCACCGTCCAGGGCTGCGGGCCGCGGCGGGCGATGGCGTCGAGGTTGGCGTTGGCCTGCGCGTCGTCCTGCCCGCCGGAGAGGAACACGACGCCGGGCACGGCGGCCGGGATCGTGCGGTGCAGCACCTCGAGGGTCCGGTCGGCCACCTCGTCGGGGCCGGCCTGGTCGCCGCCGGCGTAGCCGGAGACGACCATGTTGGTCTTCACCAGCACGCCCTCGAGCAGCACGCGCTGGCGGCGCAACGCCTCGACGGTCGCGGCCAGGACCTCCTCGGTGACGGCGGCGGAGCGGTCGATGCCGTGGTCGCCGTCCATGATCGACTCTGGCTCGACGATCGGCACCAGCCCCGCCTCCTGGGCCAGCGCGGCGTAGCGGGCCTGGCCGGCGGCGTTGAGCTCGATCGCGGTGCCCGTCGGGAGGGCCTCGGACACATTGATCACCGAGCGCCACTTGGCGAACCGCAGCCCCAGCTCCGCGTACTCGGCGAAACGCTCGCGCAGCCCGTCGAGGCCCTCGGTGACCTTCTCGCCCGGGAACCCGGCGAGGTCCTTCGCGCCCGCGTCGACCTTGATGCCGGGCACGATCCCGCGCCGGCGCAGGAGCTCCACCATGCCGGTGCCGTCGAGGGCGTCCTGGCGGACGGTCTCGTCGTAGAGGATCACCCCGCCCAGGCGCTCCTCGGCCCCGGCGGTGGTGAACAGCAGGTCGCGGAAGCGGCGCCGGTTCTCCTCGGTGGACTCGACCCCGACGGCCTCGAGCCGCTTGGTGATCGTCCCGGTGCTCTCGTCGGCGGCGAGGATCCCCTTGCCGTCGGCGAGGATCTCGCGGGCGGTGTCCTGCAGCGTCATGGTTCTCCTTCCCTCGGCGAGGGGGTTGACCGGGACGGCCCGGGCCATGCCTCGGGTTAGGGTGCCCTCACTTCGCCCCCGACCGAGCAGGAGCCCGCGTGACGACGACGTCGACCCGCCCGGAGGTGCGCCTGCGGCGCGCGGTCGCCCGGGCCGTGGCCCGGCCCACCCCGCGCGTGGTGCGGGTGACCGTGGCCGGCCCGGAGCTCGCCGACCTGCCCGCCGTCGCCCCCGACGGCTACCTCAAGCTCTTCCTCCCGCGCCCCGGCGAGCCCGCGCCGCAGGTGCCGGAGATCGAGGACGGCGACGTCACCGGCTGGTTCCACCGCTACCTCGCGATGCCCGACGACGTCCGCCCGCCGATGCGCACGTTCACCCTGCGCCGCCGGCGGGACGACCCGGTGGAGCTCGACGTGGACTTCGTGGTCCACGACGAGGGTCCGGCGCGCGACTGGGCGATGGGCGCGACGCCCGGCGCGCGGCTCGCGTTCACCGGCCCCTACGGGCTCTACGCCCCCTGCGAGCACCACGACGCGGTGCTGCTGGCCGGCGACGAGACCGCGGTGCCGGCCATCGGCGCGATCGTCGAGTCCCTGCCGCCGGGGCGGGGGGCGACGGTCGTCGCGAGCGTCCGGGACGTCACCGAGCAGCAGGTCTGGGCGACCGACGGCGACGTGGACGTGTACTGGACGGCGCCCGGGACCCTCGCCGAGCGCCTCGCCGCCCTGACCCTCCCCGGCGCCCGGCCCTACGTCTGGCTGGCGGGCGAGGCGTCGGAGGTCACAGCGATGCGCCGGCACGTCGTGCGCGAGCGCGGCGTCGACAAGCGCGACGTGTGCTTCACCGGCTACTGGCGTCGGGGCCGCACCGAGGAGCAGGAGGTCCGCGCCGCGATGGAGGGCGCCGCCGCCCCCTGAGAACAGCGAACGCGCCGTTCGCTGCGCTAGAAGCAGCGAACGGCGCGTTCGTTCCGGAAGGGTCGGGCTCGCTCAGCCCAACATCTTGCGCAGCACGTACGGCAGGATGCCGCCGTTGCGGTAGTACGCCGCCTCGCCCGGGGTGTCGATGCGCAGTCGCGCGTCGAACTCGATCGCGTCGCCGGACTCCGGCGTCGCGGTGACGTGGACGGTGTCGGGCACGTCGCCGTCGTTCAGCGCCGTCACGCCCGAGATCGCGAACGTCTCGGTGCCCGTCAGGCCCAGCGAGTCCGCGTTCTGCCCCTCCGGGAACTGCAGGGGCAGCACGCCCATCCCGACGAGGTTGGAGCGGTGGATGCGCTCGTAGGACTCGGCGATGACGGCGCGCACGCCGAGCAGCGTCGTGCCCTTGGCCGCCCAGTCGCGCGAGGACCCGGAGCCGTACTCCTTGCCCGCCAGCACGACGAGCGGGGTGCCGGCCTCGGCGTAGTTCATGGCCGCGTCGTAGACGTAGGCCTGGTCGCCGCCCTGGCTGTAGTCGGCCGTCCAGCCGCCCTGGGGCAGCTCGCCCCCGTCGCCGGTGGGCAGCAGGTTCCGCAGCCGGATGTTGGCGAAGGTGCCGCGGATCATCACCTCGTGGTTGCCGCGGCGCGAGCCGTAGGAGTTGAAGTCCTTGCGCTCGACGCCGTGCTCCTTGAGGTACTGCCCGGCGGGCGACTCCTCCTTGATGGCACCGGCGGGGGAGATGTGGTCGGTGGTCACCGAGTCACCGAGCTTGAGCAGCACGCGGGCACCGTCGATGTCGGTGACCTCGGACGGCTCCCGCGACATCCCCTCGAAGTACGGGGGCTTGCGGACGTAGGTCGACTCCTCGTCCCACGTGAACGTCTCGCCCTCGGGCGTGGGCAGCGACGTCCAGCGCTCGTCGCCCGCGAACACCTCGCCGTAGCGGGAGGTGAACTGCTCGGGGGACAGCGAGGAGGCGATGACCTCCTGGATCTCCTGCGGCGAGGGCCAGATGTCCTCGAGCGTCACCGGGTTGCCCTCGGTGTCGTACCCCAGGGGCTCAGTGGCGAGGTCGAGGTCCATCGTGCCGGCCAGCGCGTAGGCCACCACGAGCGGCGGGCTGGCCAGGTAGTTCATCTTGACGTCGGGGTTGATGCGGCCCTCGAAGTTGCGGTTGCCCGAGAGCACCGCGGTGACCGCGAGGTCCTCGTCGTTGACGGCCTTTGAGATCTCCTCGGGCAGCGGGCCCGAGTTGCCGATGCAGGTGGTGCAGCCGTAGCCGACGAGGTTGAACCCGAGCTTCTCGAGGTAGGGCAGCAGCCCCGAGCGCTCGTAGTAGTCCATGACGACCTTCGAGCCCGGGGCCAGCGAGGTCTTCACCCACGGCCGCCGCTCGAGGCCCTTTTCGACGGCGTTGCGGGCCAGCAGGGCCGCGCCGACCATCACCGAGGGGTTCGACGTGTTGGTGCACGACGTGATCGCCGCGATCGTCACCGCGCCGTGGTCGAGCTCGAGCTCGGTGCCGTCGGACAGCGTCACCGGCACGGGGTGCGAGGCGCGCCCGCCCGGGTCGACCGGCTGCTTGTGCACCGACGGCTTGTCGTCGTCGCCGTTCGGGTGCTCGGCGGGCGGGTCGGAGGCCGGGAACGACTCGCTGTCGGACTCCTCGGACTGGCTGTGCGGCTGCTCGTCGTCGGAGACGTAGTCGGGCAGCGCGGAGCGGAACGACTCCTTGGCCGCGTCCAGGCGGATGCGGTCCTGCGGACGCTTCGGGCCGGCGATCGAGGGGACGACCGTCGAGAGGTCCAGCGAGAGCGTCTCGGAGTAGTCGGCCTCGGCCGTCGGGTCGTGCCAGAGGCCCTGCTCCTTGCAGTAGGCCTCGACGAGGGCGACCTGGTCGTCGTCGCGGCCGGTGAAGCGCAGGTACTCGAGCGTCTCGTCGTCGATCGGGAAGATCGCGCAGGTGGAGCCGAACTCCGGGCTCATGTTGCCGATCGTGGCGCGGTTGGCCAGCGGCACCGCGCCGACGCCCTCGCCGTAGAACTCGACGAACTTCCCGACGACGCCGTGCTCGCGCAGCATCTCGGTGATCGTCAGGACCAGGTCGGTGGCCGTCGCGCCTGCGGGCAGCTCGCCCGAGAGCTGGAAGCCGACGACCTTGGGGATGAGCATCGAGACGGGCTGGCCGAGCATGGCCGCCTCGGCCTCGATGCCGCCGACGCCCCACCCCAGCACGCCGAGGCCGTTGACCATCGTGGTGTGCGAGTCGGTGCCGACGAGGGTGTCCGGGTAGGCCTGACCGTTCCGGGTCATCACGACGCGCGCCAGGTGCTCGATGTTGACCTGGTGGACGATGCCGGTGCCCGGCGGGACGACCTTGAACTCGTTGAACGCGGTCTGGCCCCAGCGCAGGAACTTGTAGCGCTCCTCGTTGCGCTGGTACTCCAGCTCCACGTTGCGCTCGAACGCGTCCGGGGTGCCGAACAGGTCGGCCACCACCGAGTGGTCGATGACGAGCTCGGCGGGCGCGAGCGGGTTGACGCTCGTGGCGTCACCCCCGAGCTCGGTGACCGCCTCGCGCATCGTCGCGAGGTCCACGATGCAGGGGACGCCGGTGAAGTCCTGCATCACCACGCGGCCCGGGACGTACTGGATCTCGGTGTCGGGCTCCGCGTTCGGGTCCCACTCGGCGAGCGCGCGGATGGACTCCTCGGTGGTGACGAGCCCGTCCTCGGTGCGCAGGAGGTTCTCCAGCAGCACCTTCAGGCTGAACGGCAGACGCTGCGAGCCCTCGACCGCCGACAGGCGGAAGATCTCGTAGGACTGCCCGCCGACCTCGAGGGTCCCCTTCGCACCGAAGGAGTCGGCGGATTGGTCTGAGCTCACGGACGGGTTCCTCCTCAGTTCCTCGCCGCGGCGCGTGGTGATCGTCCGCGGCCCGGGGTCGCTGCGGTCGGGGTGGTGGCTCCGCCGGGGCGGCTGGTGCCGCCCGGCGCGGAGGGTCGACGCCCGACCCGGGGGTCGGGCGGGAGTCTCGCGCACCCCGGCGGACGCCGCACTCCCGCCCCGTCCAGCCTACGGCGGCCGTTCCCGCAGCGTGGGGCGCCGCGACGGCCGCGGACCGTGATCGACCCACCCGGGCGGGCGATTCCCGCCACACCACCGCGTGTCGGACCGCGGCGGCCGGGACCGGCGCCGTCACGCTCCTCCGAGCCCGACACCCGGTGTCCCCGGCGGGAGGAGGACGGCGTGCGCACGCCCGCGACCGTGCGCGGCGTGATCGCCGTGGTGGTGACGGCGGTGATGGTGCCGCTGCTGCTCGCCCCCGTCCCCGCGGTCGCCGGCCCCGGCCCCACCCCGACCCCGCCGGTCGCCCCCGGCACGGACCGCGCCGACGAGGCCGGGTCGCTCGTCGCCCGGATCGCCACCGCCCGGGCCGACCTCGACCGCCTCACCGCCGACCTTGTCGAGCGCCAGGAGCTGGCCAACCGGGCCCTCGCCGACGAGACCGCCGCCCGCACGCGCGCCGACGCCGCCCGCCGGGCCGCGGAGCAGAGCCGCCACGGTGCCGACGTCGCCGCCGCCGCGGCCGACCGGGCCCGCGCCGACGTCGACGCCTGGATCGCGGCCTGGTTCCAGCAGGCCGACGTCCTGGGGCCGGTGTCGGTGCTGTCGGGCTCGACCGGGCCGGTCGACGTCGCCGAGCGCGCCGACCTGCGCGACACCGTCGCCGCCGACCCGGCCGCGGCCCTCGACGGCGCCGAGCGCACGCGCATCGAGGCCGCCAACGCCGACTCCCGGGCCCGCGCCGACCGCAACCAGGCCGACGTCGCCGCCGCGGCGGCCGTGGCGGCCCGCACGGCCGCCGAC
>NZ_BAABHO010000080.1:0-23143 GCF_039542135.1 Actinomycetospora chlora | reverse complement strand
GGGCGTCGACCCGGTCACGCATCGCCAACCCCGACGTCGCCGCCACATCCACCAGTGACAGGGTCGCCGTGCCCGACGGGTTCGCCTGCAGGATCAGCCGCCCGTTGCGGCGGGCGCGGGCCTCGCGCCGAGCCGCCCAGTCCGGGTCGAGCTCGACCGCGACCTGCGCGATCCGCGCCATCAGCTCGCCCACCGGCAGCCCCGGCGCCTCGGGCAGCACCACGTCGCACAGGTGGCGGGCAAGGTCATCGGGCAGGTCCGCGGTGCCCTCGCAGAACCGCACCGCGCGGGCCTCGTCGAGCCGGCCCTCCCACAGGGCCTGACCGACCGCGGGTAGCCGCACCTCGAGATCCTCGGCCAGCCCCAGCTTCCGCGCCGCCATCGAGCGCGACCAGCACAGCACCGCGGCGACCTCGTCACCGGAGAACTCGTCGCAGCCCGAGTACCGCTCGGTCGACCCGGCGCGGGCCCGACCCAGGTGGTGCATCGCGGTCAACGTCCGCGCATCCGCCCGCGCCTGCTGGCGCGCGCACGCCCGCAGATAGGCCGCCAGGTCCTCCCCGGCCAACGCGGCTGGAGAGAGCTCCTCCAGTGCCGAGTCGAGCCCCGGGCCGGGAGCGAGCACGTCCAGGACCGCAGCCACCGCGAGGCGCTGGTCCTGGGCGGTGCTCACGGCAAGAACGCTAGCCCCGACCCCCGACAGTCACGGGCCGAGAACGGCCCCTCGGAGACCTCGTCAGGTCACGAGAGAGTAACGATCCCCTACTCCAGGCCACAGCGCTGGTGACACTCTCGACAGATCAACGGGGAGAGCGCCCGTCACCCCTCGAACGGCCGCTCCGGCGGCGACCCGTCGTCCGGGTCGGCGTCGCCGCGCAGCTCCGCCCGGAGTCGCTCCCGCCGCTCCCGCCGGGAGGCGGTGGCGATGTCGATCTCCCCGGCCAGGCGGGCCCGCAGCCCCCGGAACAGGAACAGCGACAGCGGGAGGGCGACGATGATCGCGGCGAGCAGCGCGATGAGCAGCGGCAGACCCACGGCGACGAGCACGCCGGCGATCACGGCCACCATCACCAGGCGCACACCGACGTAGAGGAGGATGGCGAGGGCGACGGCGCCTGGCGTGCCGGTGGGCTCCGGCCCGGCGGCGCGGAGACGGCTCGGCGCGTCGGTCCGGACGCCCTCGCCGGACCCGGGTTCCTGGGTGCTCACGACCCCAGGGTAGGCGGCCCCCGAGGGGCGCCGGAGACGTCCCTTTTCGCCCTTTATGAACCCTTTACCTGGATACAAGCGTTCGAGTACGTGCGGGGTCCGGTGTCACGATTCTCCGTGTTGTGCCCGCCCCGGCCCTCCGGGTGGAGGCGGGCCCGTTGTGTGGCGATAGGGAAGGTGGAGTGACATGACCATCGCTCACGAGGCCAGCGAGCGGCTCATGACCCCGGGCGAGGTCGCCGCGATGTTCCGCGTCGACCCCAAGACCGTGACCCGCTGGGCCTCCGCGGGCCGCATCGGCTCCATCCGCACCCCGGGCGGTCACCGCCGCTTCCGCGAGTCCGAGGTCCGCACCCTGCTCGACGGGCTCACCAGCGAGGCCCACCACTAGCCGCCGGTCGACCGGCGGCCCACGCCGCCGGTCGGCGGTGGGCGGGCGCACCACCCCGGGCCGGCCCGCTCGTCCCGAGCACCCGACCGTCACCCGACCGTCACCCGACGATCATTTCCCGCACGTCACGCGGACCCACCGCGCGGACGGTAGCGTGGATGGCGATCGGCCCGCGGATCCGTCGCGGCGGCCGGTGACGTCGAGATGCTGGAGGCGTCCGAGTGATCCCGTTCCTCGTGGCCGTGCTGGTCCTGGTCGTCGTGGGGACGTTGCTGTGGAAGGTGATGGCCGCCCAGGCGGCCCAGGCCGGAAACGACGGCGCCCCGGGCGGCATGGTCGAGGACGCACCCACCGGTCCGACCCGGGCGGCGACGCCGCGTCGGCCGCAGCGTCCGCGCCGGCCGGTCGCCCCGGACGACGACCCCGAGTTCCTCCGCTCGCTGGACGAGAAGATCCAGCGCGAGGACCCGCCCTCCTCCTCCTGACGAGGCACGGACACGCCGGCGAGGGGCGCCCCGGACACCCGGGGCGCCCCTCGCGGCGTCTCGGGGACGTCAGCGCGGGATGACGGGGCGGCGCACGCGGGAGCCGGCCCGCCCGAAGTCGTCGGCGACCGTCGCCGCGAGCTCCAGCAACGCCGACCGGGTGCGCGACGACAGCTTCTCCAGCTCGATCTCCGCGCCCTCCTCGAGGTGCGGGTCGAACGGCATCCGCACGACGGCGCGGCAGCGAGCGGCGAAGTGGTCGGCGACGCGGTCGAGGTCGACGTTGCCGGACGACCGCCGCACGTAGTTGATGACGGCCACCGAGCGCGACACCAGGTCGCGGTAGCCGTGGGCGTCGAGCCAGTCGAGGGTCGCCGACGCGCTGCGGGCCCCGTCGATCGACGCCGACGAGACGATCAGCAGCGAGTCCGCGACGTCGAGGACGCCCTTCATCGCCGAGTGCATGAGCCCGGTGCCGCAGTCGGTGAGCACGACGTTGTAGAAGTGCTCGAGCAGCGTCACCGTGCGCCGGTAGTCGACCTCGCTGAACGCCTCCGACACCGCCGGGTCCTGCTCGCTGGCCAGGATCTCCAGGCGCGACGGGCCCTGCGAGGTGTAGGCGCGGACGTCGGAGTAGCGCCGCACCCGGTTGGCGTCGCGCAGCAGGTGGCGCACGGTCGCCGTGGTCTCCAACGGGATCTTCTGGCTCAGCGTGCCGCGGTCGGGGTTGGCGTCCACCGCGATGACGCGGTCGCCGCGGAGGGAGGCGAACGTCGAGCCCAGGGTGGTCGTCATCGTCGTCTTGCCGACGCCGCCCTTGAGGCTCAGCATCGCGATCTTGTAGCAGCCGTGGAGCGGCTGGTTGACCCGCGCGATCAGTTCCCGGCGGGCCGCGTCGCTCGTGCTCTCGCCCGGGTTGACCAGCCCGCCGGTGCCGACGAACAGCGCCCGTCGCCATCCCGTCTGCGGCGGGCGCTTGCTCGGCCGCAGCAGCTGGGCCGACGACAGGTCGTAGGTGCCCGGGCCGGCCGCGGGCGCGCCGGCACCCCGGCCCGGCGTGGTGAAGCGGCCCGCGACGGGGGCGCGCTCGCCCGTCGCCGGCACCGCGGGCGGGCCCGCCACCCGGCCGGTGGGCCCGGCCCCGACCCGCGGGTCGAACCCCGGGTGACGCGGCTGGGCGGCGTCACCGCGCGCGGCCTCGGCGGTGTCGACGCGGCGGGTCGTGTCCGGTGAGTCCGCCGCCGCCGCGACCGCGGGGCCCTCCGCGGCGGGAGCGGGCTCGGCCGCGGGCTCCGGGGCCGCGGCCCGCTCGGCCTCCGCGGGCGCGGACGTGGTCTCGCGGGACGGCCCGCTCGGCGGGGTCGAGCTCCGCGGCGCGGCGTCACCCGCCTCACGCTCGGCGCCGGTGTCGTCCCTGGGTTCCATCGCCGCGGTCCTCCCTCGTCGCCTGCGCGGCGCACCGTATCCCGTCGGGGAGATCCGGACGACCCGGAACGATCAACCCGGCAGCCCCGCATAGGAGTGCAGGCCGGTGACGACGATGTTGACGAAGAACAGGTTGAACACCATCACCGCGAAGCCGACGACGTTGATCGTCGTCGCGCGCCACCCGCGCCAGCCCGCGGTGGACCGGGCGTGCAGGTAGCAGGCGTAGACGATCCAGGCGATGAACGCCGTCGTCTCCTTGGGGTCCCAGCCCCAGTAGCGACCCCAGGCCGCCTCGGCCCAGATCGCGCCGGTGATCACGGCGAACGTCCAGATCGGGAAGGCGATCGCGGTGGCGCGGTAGGCGGTGCGGTCGAGGGCGTCGGCACCGGGCAGGCGCTCGGTCCAGGCGAACCGGGCCGGGTTGGCCGCGTGGGCCGCACGGAACAGGTAGAGCACGCTGGCGACGCCGGCGAGCAGCAGGATCCCCGACGCGATCACCGCGGCCGTGACGTGGATGGCCAGCCAGTACGAGCGCAGGGCCGGCACGACGGGGGCGGTCTGCGTGTAGAGCACCGTCCCGGCCAGGAACATCAGGACGATCACGGGCAGCAGCACGAAGGCACCCAGGCGGCGCAGCTCGGGGCGGCGGCGGAGGACGACCAGCCAGGCCCCGACCGCGACGAGGCAGATCGCCGCGGTGAACTCGTACATGTTGCCCCACGGCACCCGCTCGGCCGCGAGACCGCGGACGACGAGCATCGCGAGGTGCAGGGCGAAGCCCAGGACGGTCAGCGAGACGCCGGTGCGCCCGAAGCGCTCGGCGCGGGACCGGCCGGGTCGGCCGTCGCCGGTCGCGGTGCCCGTCGCGTCGTCCGTCCCGCCGCCGACCGGCACCGGCACGCGGGCGGCCTCCGCGACCGGCGCGGTGTTCCGCAGCAGCGCGTGCTCGACCGCGTGCAGGATCATCGCGAGCACGTAGACCGCGAGGGCGGAGCCGAACAGCAGGTCGCCGTACGAGCCGAGCTGCGCGTCAACGACCATGGTCGTCCTTCCCGTCGTCACCTGGCCCCGGTCCGGTCTCCCGATCCGCGTCGACCACGTCCTCGGCGTCCGGCGGCACCGCGGGGTCGGGCACCGTCCGGCCCGGACCCTCGGTCCGGGACGGGGCGAGCTCCGCGGCGAGCCGCCCGAACTCCTCGCCGTAGCCGGCGCGGTCGGTGCGGGCGAGCCCCCCGAGCACGACCACCGTACGACCACCTGTCGTAGACGGCAGGGCGGGGGTCGCGCGCACCCAGAACCGGCGCCGCCGCACGGTCAGCGACAGCGTGAGCCCGCCGAGCAGGGCGATCGCGGCGACGAGCACCGCGGCCTGCGCCGGGTCGTGCGACACCTGCAGCGACACCCAGTTCTCGACGCCGTCGAAGCGGATGCGCGTGCCGTCGTCGAGGGTGATCTCGCCACCGGGCTTGATGTTCTCCCGCGCGACGCGCACGAGCCGGCCCTGCTCGACCATGCCCTGGTCGACCTCGAAGATCGACTGCGCGCGGCCCGAGTCGAGGCCGAGGTCGCCGCGCAGCACGTCGACGGCGACCTCCGGGTTGTCCAGCGCCGGGAACACCGAGGTCACCAGCCCGCCGCCCGACGACGTGGGCGCGAACAGCCCAGTGATCGCGAGCTGCGAGCGGCGCCGCTGCGCCTCGTCGGTGACGCCGGGCGGGTCGATCTTCGTCGCGCCCTCGGAGAGCAGCGTGGCCTGGTCGACGGGGCGCCACTGCACCAGCCCGGTGCGCTGCTGCCCGTTCGGGAACGTGACGGTGAAGCGCGGCGCGTAGCCGTGACCCAGCAGGTAGACCCGCTCCCCGTCGACGCGCAGCGGGTCGTTGACCGCGAGGTCGTGGGTCTGCCACGTCGGGTCGCCGGCGGCGACGGCCTCGCCGGTCTGCCAGCGCACCGCCGCGTCGAACGAGTCGGGCTGGCCGTCGGGCCGGAACGTCGCGCGGAACGAGTCCACGGTGAAGCAGAACGGGTCGAGCCCGGTGCCGTCGACCTCGAGGCCGGGCCGGAAGGAGTCGTAGGCGTAGATACCGGAGTTGCAGAACTGGCTGCCGTCGGCCATGACGATGACCTGACCCTCGTAGCCGAAGAGCTTGCCGACGGCGATGCCGAGCAGCAGGGCGACGAGGCTGAGGTGGAACACGAGGTTGCCGACCTCGCGCAGCGCGCCCTTCTCGGCCGAGAGCGTGCGGACGCCGCCCGGCTCGGAGCGCACCGCGACCCGCCAGCCCCGCAGGTGCCGTCGCGCGGCCTCGACCACCGCGTCCGGGTCGTCGTCGGAGGTGCTCTCCGCGTGGTGCGGCAGCCGCGCGAGGTTGCGCGGCACCGACACCGGCTCGGACCGCAGGCCCCGCACGTGCTCGATCGAGCGCGGCACGAGGCAGCCGATGAGCGAGATGAACAGCAGCAGGTAGATCGCCGCGAACCACGGCGTCGCGAAGACGTCGAAGAGCCCGACCCGGTCGAACAGCGGGCCGAGCGTGGGGTGCGCGGTGAGGTAGTCGTCGACGGCGTTGGGGCTCGGGGTGCGCTGGGGCAGCACCGCCCCGGGCAGCGCCGCGACCGCGAGGAGGAACAGCAGGATCAGCGCCGTGCGCATGCTGGTCAGCCCGCGCCAGGTGTTGCGGGCGAGCGCCAGCCCGCGGCGGACGGCACCGGGCCGCGACGGCGGCGGTCCGGCGTCCCCGGGCGGGGCCTGCAGCGTGGAGGTCATCAGGCCTACAGAGGTGTGGTGAAGCCGGCGACGGGGCCGCGCAGCAGGGCGACGATCTCGGCCCACAGGCCGGTGGCGAGCAGCAGCCCGACGACGACGAGCAGCACGCCGCCGACGATCTGGATGCGGCGGCTGTGCGTCCGCAGCCACGCCTGGGCCCGCACGGCGCGGCCGGCGCCGAGGGCGATGAGCACGAACGGCACGCCGAGCCCGACGCAGTAGGCCAGCAGCAGCACGACCCCGCGGACGCCGGCGGCGCCCGCGTCGGTGCCGCTGGCCAGGGCGACCACGCCCGCGAGCGTCGGCCCGAGGCACGGCGTCCAGCCCAGGCCGAACGTGGCCCCGAGCAGCGGCGCCCCGAGCAGGCCGGCCCGCGGGACGCGGTGCGGACGGGTGTCGCGCTGCAGCGCGGGCACCAGGCCGAGGAAGACCAGACCCATCGCGACGGTCACGACGCCCCCGATGCGCTGCAGCAGGGCCTCGTTGGCGAGCAGCGCGTCGGCCAGCCAGACGACCGAGCCCAGGCCGACGACGAACACGACCGTGAAACCGAGCACGAACAGCGCCGCCGCCCCGGCCACGCGCCAGCGGCGCGTCCGGCGGGTGCGGGTGAGGACCGGGAGCTCCCCGGTGACGGCCGCGCGGCGCTCCTCGGCCTGGGCGCGCACCTCGTCCTCGGTGACCGCCGGGGCGTCGGAGCCGACCAGCCCCGCCAGGTAGGCGAGGTAACCGGGCACCAGAGGCACGACGCAGGGCGACGCGAAGCTGACCGCGCCCGCCGCCACCGACAGCAGCACGGCGAGCAGGACGGGGCCGGACGTGGCCACCTCGGTCAGGTTCATGGCAGGACCAGGGTAGGACGGTCCGGTCGGGCGCGCGTGAGCGCGGGCCCCGATCTCCGACGATGTGTCGTAGACGATGCGTCGCGATCAGGCTCCGGGGACGTGGTCGGCGGTGTGGTCGGCGGTGTCGGCGAGGACCCGCTCGATGCCCGCCCGGCCCGGTCCACGGCCGGCCGGCGCGCCGCGGGGCAGCCCCGCGACCAGGGCGAGGAGGAAGCCCGCCGCGCGCTCGAGCGTCGCCGCGGTCAGCGGCCCGTCCCACACCATCAGCGCCGACCCGCCGTCCAGGACGACCGTGCCCGGCGGCTTCGGTCCCGCGGCGAGCCGGGCCAGGGCCGGGGTGAGCAGGGCGCGCGCGGACGCCGCGTCGCGGCCGTGCGCGGTGAACGTCGCGGCGAGGGGACCCGCGTCGAGGTCGGGCAGCTCGCCGAGCAACCCCACCCAGTGCACCGGTGGCCAGCCGCGGGGGTGCAGGACCAGGGTGGGCGCGGCGAGCGGGAGTTCGTCGACCTCCACGACCGCCGTCTCGACCCGCTCGTGGCCGGGGCCGTACTCACTGTTCTGGACGCGCACCCAGCGGTGGATCTCCACCGCCCGCACGACGTGCGGTCCGGCCGCCCGGGTGAGGTCGAGGGCCACGACGCCGCCGCGGTGCCGGGCGCTCGGCCGCCGCCACGCCGAGGGCTCCAGCACGGCCGGCGGCGTGGCCACGTGGTGCCAGCCGTGCTCGGCGGCCCACCGCACCCACGCACCGGCCCGGCGGGCCCGCTCCCGCCGGATCGGCAGGACGATCCCCGCGCCGAGCAGGAGGCCGAACACCAGCGCAGCGGCGACGACCACCAGCATCCACGGCTCCACGTCCGGTTGGACGGCGCGGAGCGGCCGGGATGTTCCACCGAAATCTGGTGGCGGTCCGCGCGGACGGGCTCCTAGCGTGCCCGCCGTGGACATCGACTCCTGACGACGCCGGGACCGCCACCGGTCCCGCGTCCCCCGCTGCCCCTCCCGCCGCCCGCGGCACGGTGCGGAGCGCGCGACCGGGCGCCCCGCGCGCCCTCGGGCCGCGCGAGCACACCACGCCGGCGCACGTGCGCGCGGACTTCGTCGCCCGCCGCGGCGGGTGACGCAACGCCGCCCTTGGTCAGCCCCGGGCGCCCGGGTGCTGGCCGGGGGCGGCGTGGCCGTTGCCGTTCGGGCTCGGCGGGCCCCACTGCTGCTGCGGCGCCGGGCCCGGCCAGGGCTGCTGGGGCACCTGCTGCTGGGGCGGCATCTGCGGGGGCGCCCCGGCCGGGGGCGCCGACGTCAGCGCCTCGGCCTGCTGCTTCTCGATCCACAGCAGGAACCCGCACGCCGTGCACTGGTGCGCGTACCGCGTCCGCACCGGGAAGAGCGGGATGAAGAACAGCGTGAACTTGGTGACCGCCTTGAGCACCGCGTGCGCGGCCGAGCGGTGGCAGTTCACGCACGTCAGCACGACGAGCGCGAGCTGGGTGACGGTGCGGCGGGTGCCGAAGATGATCAACGAGTTACCCCCGGGGAGCGGACCTGCGAGGAGCCTAGGTGGCCGGCGCGGGTTCCGCGGCGATCCGGTCCACCACGGGCTGGAGGTCCGACGCCAGCACCGCGGTGAGGAACACCGCCGCGACCCGGTGGGACCGGTCGAGCACGATCGTCGACGGCACCGCGTTGCGCGGGTAACCGCGCAGCACGAGCAGCGAGCGGCCCGGCGGGTCGTAGATCGAGGGGTAGACGACGCCGCGGTCGCGGACGAAGTCGGCGGCGGCGTCGCGCTGGTCGCGCACGTCGACGCCGAGGAACTGCACACCCCGCGGCGCCGACGCCACCGCGACCTGGTCCAGCGCGTCCGCCTCCGCCCGGCACGGCCCGCACCACGAGCCCCACACGTTGAGCACGACCACCTGGCCGCGGTACGCGTCGCTCGAGAGCGTCCGGCCCGGCTCCAGCAGGCTCTCGCCGGTGACGGCGGGCAGCACGCCCCGGGACGTCGGCGGGTCGTAGGTGACGGTGGTGCGCCCGCCGGTGCCGCCGAAGGTGAACGCCCCGTCCGGTGCCCCCGACGACGAGCACCCCGCGACCAGCAGGAGCGACGCCAGCGCCAGCAGCAGGGCCCGCACGTCAGGCCCCCGTGGCCGTGGGGTCGGACGTGCCGCCGGGCTCGGTGTAGGCGATGTCGACGAGGCTCTCGTCGTCGAAGACGAAGCTCGTCACCGATCCCAGCGAGCACTCCCGCTTGCGCGGGTCGTGCCAGAGCCGCTGCCCGGCGAGGAAGCGCCGCAGCGTCACGATCGGCAGCTGGTGCGAGACGCACACCGCCTCGTGCCCCGACGCCGCCGCCCGCGCGCGGTGGGCCGCGCCGAGCATGCGGTGCGCGATCTCCAGGTACGGCTCTCCCCACGACGGCCGGAAGGGGTTGCGCAGCAGCGGCCAGTACTCCGGCTTGCGCAGGGCGCCGTCGCCGACCGAGACGTGCAGGCCCTCGAACGCGTTGGCCGCCTCGATCAGCCGGTCCTCGGTCACCGGCTCGAGCCCGAGCGTCGCGGCGATCGGCTCGGCGGTCTCCTGCGCGCGCTGCATCGGCGAGACGAGCAGCGCGGTGACGTCGGCACCCGCGAGGTGCTCCGCGACCCGTTTCGCCTGCTGGCGGCCGGTGTCGGACAGCCCGTACCCGGGCAGGCGCCCGTAGAGGATCTTCTCGGGGTTGTGCACCTCGCCGTGGCGCACGACGTGGACGGTCGTGCGGATCGGTCGGGTCGAGCTCCGCTCCGCTTCGTCTCCCTGGCTCACGGGGCCTCCGCCGCGGCCGCGGCCCGCGCGGCGTGGGGCAGGGCGTCGGCGATGACGCCGAACGCGTCGTCGTCGAGGGCGGCCGAGATGAAGCAGGCCTCGAACACGCTCGGCGGGGCGTAGACCCCGCGGTCGAGCAGCGCGTGGAAGAACGGCGGGAAGCGCCAGGTCTCGGCGGCCCGCATGTCGTCGTAGTTCCGCCCGGCCTCCTCGGCGAAGCGGATCGAGACCAGCGAGCCCGCGCGCTGCATGGTGTGGACGACGCCGGCCGCCGACAGGGCGTCGGTGATCAGGCCGTGCAGCCGGTCGGCGTTCGCGTCCAGCGCCCGGTAGACGTCGTCGGTGGCGTGGCGCAGCGTCGTGAGGCCCGCGGCGACGGCGACGGGGTTCCCGGCCAGCGTGCCGGCCTGGTAGACGGGCCCGGCCGGTGCGAGCTGGGCCATGACGTCGGCGCGCCCGCCGAACGCCGCGGCCGGCAGCCCGCCGGACATCACCTTGCCGAAGCAGTACAGGTCGCCCGCCACGCCCTCGAGGCCGTACCAGCCGGCGGGCGAGACGCGGAAGCCGGTCATCACCTCGTCGACGATCAGCAGCGCGCCGTGGGCCTGGCAGAGCCGTTTGAGGCCGGCGTTGAAGCCGTCGTCCGGTGCGACCGCGCCCATGTTGCCGGCGGCGGCCTCGGTGATGACGCACGCGATGTCCTGGCCCCGCTCGGCGAAGGCGGCGGCGACGGCGTCGAGGTCGTTGTAGGGCAGGACGACGGTGTCGCCGGCCTGCGCGCCGGTGATGCCGGGCGACGAGGGCAGCCCGAAGGTGGCGACACCGGAGCCCGCCTCGGCGAGCAGCGCGTCGACGTGGCCGTGGTAGCAGCCGGCGAACTTGACCACGGCGCTGCGGCCGGTGAACCCGCGGGCCAGGCGCACCGCGCTCATCGTGGCCTCGGTGCCGGAGTTGACCAGGCGCACCTGCTCGACCGGCTCGACCCGGCGGATGATCTCCTCGGCGAGGTCGATCTCGCCCGCGGTGGGGGTGCCGAAGGACAGCCCCGCCGCGGCGGCCTCCCGCACGGCCTCGACGACCGCCGGGTGCGCGTGGCCGAGGATCATGGGACCCCAGGAGCTGACCAGGTCGACGTAGCGGTTGCCGTCGACGTCGGTGAGCCACGGGCCGGAGCCCGACACCATGAACCGGGGAGTGCCGCCGACCGACCGGAAGGCGCGGACCGGGGAGTTGACCCCGCCCGGGACCACCTCCTCGGCCCGGGCGAAGAGCTCGGCGCTGCGGGTGGCACCCGTCGTGCCCGTCGTCGCTGTACTGGTCACCCGGCCAGTGTCCCAGCCGCGGGTGGGTGCCGCCGTCAGGCGGGCAGGCCGTCGGCGGGCGGCGGGGCCAGGCGGGCGACGGCGCGGTCGACCGCGTCGCAGTCGGCGCCGGTGATCTCCACGGAGTACGCGGCCCGGTCCCAGCCGAGCAGCGCGCGGCAGCCGCCGCCGTTCTCGTCGCGGATGTAGGGGCCCAGGCGCGGGCCGCCGGGGGCGCTCCACGTCGTGGCGCCGCCACCGGCCTGGTTGCTGCGCGCGGTGACCTCGGTGCTCACGTCGCCCGGTCCGGCCCAGCGCGCCCACGTCACGGTCGTGCCCTCCGCCCCGGGGCAGCGCCGGGTCTGGCGCGGCACGACGCCCGACGACCCCGGCGCGGTCGCGCCGTCGGCGCAGCCCGCGGCCACCGCCCCCGGGAAGACGGATGCGGGGGCGCGCAGGTCCTCGTTCGTGGGCAGGCCGACCGTCGTGAACGTCTGCGTGACCGGCGCGCAGTCGGCCGTCGCCGTGTACACCTGCAGCACCACCCGCACCCCGGTGTAGGCCGCGACCGCGGTGCACTGGCCGCTCGCGATCGTCTGGAAGTACGGCCCCTGCTCGACGTTCTCGATGTTCCAGTTGCGGAAGTTGTCCGTGCTCGCCGACGTCTGGTACGAGGCGACGCGCTGCTCGGCGTCGGCGGCCGTCGGGTAGAGCACGTAGGCGACGGTCGCGGCGCCGCGGGTGCACTGGGTGACCGACTCCGGGACGACGTTGGTCGCGAGCTTGTAGACGGTCGGATCGCCGGGCTGGCACCCGGTCCGCGTGGCGTCGACGAACATCTGCGTCAGCGCCGGGCCGGGCCCGAGCGCGACGGTCGCCGGCGTGTCGTCGGGGCGCCCGAGCACGACGACGAGCGTCACCACGACGGCCGCCACCAGCACCAGCGCCACGGCGGCGATGCCGACGACGAGGCCGGTGCGGCGCTTGCGGGGCGGCGGGGACCCCGGCGGGGGTCCGGGCGGCATGCCGTACCCGCCGCCCCAGCTCCCGGGGCCGCCCGGGCCACCGGGGCCACCGGGGCCGCCCGGGCCGCCCGGGCCGCCCTGACCCCACGTCGGGACCGGCCCGCCGGGTCCCGGGCCGCCAGGCATGCCCGGCGCCGTGCCGTAGGGGCCGCCCGCCGCGTGGGTGCCGCTGTCCCAGTGGACCCCCCCGCCGCCGACGGGCCCGGTGCCCGGGTACGCCGGGTGGCCCGGCGCCGCGCCGCCCGGCCCGACCTGGGTCTCCCGGCTGCGCTCCGGCGTCGGCGTCCGCGGGGGCGTCGACGGCGACGAGCCTGACCGCGCCCCGACCGCGCGCCGCGCGTCCTCCGCGAGCTCGCCGGCCTCGGCGTAGCGCTGGTCCGGGTCCTTGGCCATCCCCCGCGCCACGACCCCGTCGAGCACGGGGTCGAGCCCGGTGCGCCGGTGCGACGGCGGCTCGGGGTCGACGTTGAGGTGCTGGTGGAGCATCGCGGGCATGTCGCCCTCGAACGGCGTGCGGCCCACGAGGATCTCGTGCAGGAGGACGGCGAGCGCGTAGACGTCCGCGCGCCGGTCGACCGCGGAGCCCTCGAACTGCTCGGGCGCCATGTAGGCCAGCGTGCCGAGCGTCGTGCCGGTGCCGGTGAGGGCCCGCCCCGCCGTGGCCGCCTCGCCGAGGCGCACGATGCCGAAGTCGACGAGGTGCACGAAGTCCTGCCCGCGGCCCGTGGTGACCAGCACGTTGCCCGGCTTGACGTCGCGGTGCACCAGCTCGTGGGCGTGGGCGTCGTCGAGGGCGTCGGCGATCTGCTCGACGATGCCGACCGCGCGGGCCGGGTCGAACGGGCCGTCCTCCCGCAGCACCCGGGCCAGGTCACGGCCGTCGACCAGCCGCATGTCCAGGAAGAGGCGGTTGTCGATGACCCCGAAGTCGTGGATGGGGACGACGTGCGGCGACGCCAGGCGCGCGGCCGTGCGGCACTCCCGCTCGAACCGCTCGCGGATCTCCGGGTCGTCGGCGAGCTCGGGCGAGAGGAGCTTCAGCGCGACCTCGCGGTCGCGGCGGGTGTCGTAGGCGCGGTAGACCTCGCCCATGCCGCCGCGGCCGAGCCGGCGGTCCAGGCGGTAGGGCCCGAAGGTGCCCTCGGTGCCCGCTGTCCGCTCGCCCGGCTCCGTCATCGCTGTCCTCCCCCTGGGGGCTGCGGACGGTCGCCGCGATCACCGCAACGCCGGAGCCCGGACGGAGGATACGGGCGTCACGCCCGCGTGGCGATCACGTCCGGTGATCCGGTCCCGGAGAGATCGCCGCGGTCTCCGCGTCCCCGGCCGGGGCCGCCTCCGGGACGTCCGCGGCGGGGGCCGGCGGGTCGGCCGGCTCGGTCGGGCCGGCCGGATCGCCCGGATCGGCATGCCGGGCCCGGCGGGCGGCGGGCACCGCGACGAGGGCGACCAGCACCGCGGCGACGCCCGCGACCGTGCCGCCGAGCAGGGCACCGCCGACGAGGTGCAGCTGGCGGATCGGGGTGACGAGCAGCCCGCCGGTGGTCTCGCGCACCTGCACCCCGAGCACGAACAGGACCACCGCCGCGGCGGCGAGCACGACCGCGGCCGCGCCGAGCAGCGCGGCCCGGCGTCCGGGACGGCTCACCGGTACGCCCGCTCGCGCAGCAGGTCCTCGAGCGCCCGGCGCAGCCCGGCGCCGTCGCGCGCCCACGCCACCGCGCGGGTGCCGTCGGTGAGGCGCAGCACCACCGGGGACAGCCGGCGCGGCACCACGGGCCCGTCGCCGAGCACCCGCACGCCGTGGTGCTCCTCGTCGGGCGGGCGCAGCGAGGTCACGTGCGACATCGGCAGGCTCGTCGTGCCCTGGACCAGCCGCGACGGGGTCAGCTCCACCCGCAGGAAGCGCCGACGCGTGCGCACCAGGACGAGCGTGTAGAGGAACACCAGCAGGCCCACGCCGAGCCACAGCGTGTACGAGGCGCCGCCCGGGGCGAGGCTCTCCAGGCCGATGCCGGCCGCGGCGAGGACCGGGCCGAACACCAGCACCCACGGCCGGGAGCCGGACTCGGCGAAGAGCACGGGCTCGCCGTCGCCCTCCGCCGCCCCTGCGCTCACCGTGACCGCCCGAACCACGCGCGCGCCGCCGGCACGTGCAGCAGCACCGCGCCGGCCGCGAACGCCACGAAGTAGACGCCGCCGACGCCGAGGAACGTCAGCTGCACCAGACCCGCGATGCCGAGCACCGCCCCGATGCCGGTGAGCGCCGAGCGGGCCGGCCGGGAGCCACGGGCCAGCGCGCGGGTGGCGACGAGGGTGCCGGCCCCGATCGCGAGCAGCACCACGGCGGTGAGCACCAGCGAGCCCGCGCCGGTCGCCGGGTCGGCGCTCCCCACGGCCGCCGCGATACCGAAGAGCAGGCCGGTGCCCACGAGCAGGACCCCGAGCACCACCCACAGCACGACGGCCACGGTGACCACGGTCGGCCGCCCGTCCTCGTCGTGGGGCGGGGTGACCTCGCGCAGGGAGTCGCTCATCGCCGCACTCAGCGGTCCAGCCAGCCGGCGGCCTCGGTCGCCCAGTAGGTGAGCACGACGTCGGCGCCGGCCCGGCGGATGCCGGTCAGCGTCTCGAGGACCGTGCGCTCGCGGTCGATCCAGCCGCGCTCGGCCGCCGCGGAGATCATCGCGTACTCGCCGGACACCTGGTACGCCGCGACCGGCACGTCGGCGGCGTCGGCGACCCGGCGCAGCACGTCGAGGTAGGCCATGGCCGGCTTGACCATCACCATGTCGGCGCCCTCGTCGAGGTCCAGGGCGACCTCGCGCCCCGCCTCGCGGGCGTTGGCCGGGTCCTGCTGGTAGGCGCGCCGGTCGCCCCGCAGCTGGGAGTCGACGGCCTCGCGGAACGGGCCGAAGAACGCGCTCGCGTACTTCGCCGAGTAGGCGAGGATCGCGGTGTCGCGGAACCCCGCCTCGTCGAGCGCCGCCCGGATGACGCCGACCTGGCCGTCCATCATCCCGCTGGGCGCGACGACGTGGGCGCCCGCGCGGGCCTGCGCGACCGCCATCTCGGCGTAGATCGGCAGCGTCGCGTCGTTGTCCACCTCGCCGCGGGCGTCGAGCACCCCGCAGTGCCCGTGATCGGTGAACTCGTCGAGGCAGGTGTCGGCCATGACCGGCAGCGCGTCCCCGACCTCGCCCCGCACGTCGCGCAGCGCGACGTTGAGGATGCCCTCGGGATCGACCGCCCCGGACCCGGTCGCGTCCCGCCGCGACGGCACGCCGAACAGCATGATCCCCCCGACGCCGGCCGCGGCCGCCTCGGCGGCGGCCTTCCGCACGGTGTCGCGGGTGTGCTGGACGACGCCCGGCATCGACGAGATCGGGCGCGGCGCGTCCACGCCCTCGGCGACGAACACCGGGAGCACGAGGTGCCGCGGGCGCACCTCGGTCTCCGCGACGAGACGCCGCATCGCGGGGTTCACCCGCAGGCGGCGGGGACGGTCGGTGGGGAACATCGCGTGGCCAGACCTTCGGCTATCGGGGGATCAGCGCTTGCGGGCCTTCGTCTTGCGCGGCGGGGGCAGGGCGCCCTCGGCGCGCAGCCGGGCCGCGTGCGAGGCCAGCGCCTCGACGAGCGCGGGCACGTCGGCCGTGTCGGGCTTGACGTCGACGCGCAGGCCGAACTCGACCGCCGTCTCCGCCGTCTTGGGCCCGATGCACGCGACGATCGTGCGCGCGTGCGGCTTGCCCGCGATGCCGACGAGGTTGCGCACCGTCGAGGACGAGGTGAAGCAGACCGCGTCGAACCCGCCGGTCTTGATCGCCTCGCGCACCGGCGCGGGCGGCGGCGCCGCGCGCACCGTGCGGTACGCGGTGATGTCGTCGATCTCCCAGCCGCGCTGCTGGAGCCCCTCGGCGAGGGTCTCGGTGGCGATGTCGGCGCGCGGGAGCAGCACGCGGTCCACGGGGTCGAGGACGTCGTCGTGCGGCGGGAAGACGTCGAGCAGGCCCTCGGAGGACTGCTCGGTCTCCTCGTCCGGCACGAGCTCCGGGTGCACGCCGAAGGAGCGCACCACGTCCGCGGTGGCCTCGCCGACGCACGCGATCTTGACGCCGGAGAAGGCACGGGCGTCGAGGCCGAACTCGCCGAACTTCTCCCACACGGCCCGCACCGCGTTGGCCGAGGTGAACACGACCCACTGGTAGCGGCCGTCGACCAGGCCCTTGACCGCGCGCTCCATCTGGGCGGGGCTGCGCGGGGGCTCCACCGCGATGGTGGGCACCTCCTCGGGCACCGCGCCGTGCACGCGCAGGCGGTCGCTCATCGCGCCCGCCTGGTCCTTGGTGCGGGGCACGAGCACGCGCCACCCGTAGAGGGCGCGGGACTCCCACCACGACAGCGTGGCGCGGTCGGTGACGGCGTCGCCCAGGGTCACGACGAGCGGTCCGTCGAGCTCGGCGCCGTCGCCGGCCAGCTTGTCGAGGCTCGTCTCCACGGTGCGCTGGCGCGAGCCGGTGCCCGCGGTGGTGACCAGCGCCGGCGTGCCGGGCTTCCAGCCGTTCTCCACCAGGGACGCGGACGCGCCGGCGAGCTCGGCGGCCGTGGCCTGCAGCACCAGCGGGCCGGGGGCGACGGCGAGCGACGCGTAGTCGACGGCCTCGCCGGCGGTGAGGTCGACCGAGGTGTGGGCCGGGCCGAGGGCGACGCCGGCGTAGGTCGGCACCGCGGTGTCGGCGGGCATGCCGGGCACGACGTCGAACGGCACCCCGGCCGCCGCGACGGCGCGGACCTCGATGACGACGTCGGGGCGCGTCAGCGGGTCACCGACGACAAGGCGCACCACCGACGCGCCGCCACGGGCCTCGGCGATCGTGGTCTCGGCCAGCGCGGCGGGGTCGTCCGGCGCCGGGCCGGCGCCCGCCGCGCCGAGGGTCGGGTCGTCCGCGGCGAAGCTCGCCGCCACGACGGCATCGGTGGCCGGGCCGCCGGAGACGGGGTCGTCGGCGGGCCCGACCGGGCGCACCGTCGTCGACGCGGGCAGCAGGCCGAGGACGTCGGCGGGCACCCCGCGGTCGGCCACCACGAGCGTGGCCGCCGCGAGGGCGTCGCGGGCGCGCACGGTCAGCAGCCCGGGGTCACCGGGCCCGCTGCCGACGAAGGCGACCCGGCCGGCGGTCGTCGAGGGTGCTGTCATGTCTTCCGTTCCCATCGTGGTGTCTCCAGTGGCGGGCGGGGTCACGCGCCGGGTCCGATCCCGGTCGCCCCCTTGGGCTCCGCCCCGTCGGCGAGCAGTTCCTCGGCCAGTGCCTGGCCGATCCGCTCGGCGTCGTCTGTCTCTCCGGTCGCGGACGCGCGCACGAGGGCACCGTCCGCGGTGGCGGCCACCGCGCGCAGCGACAGCCGTTCGACGACGTGACCGTCGTCGTCGAGGTCCTCCACGACCTCGGCGAGCGCCCCGACGGGCGCGTCGCAGGGGGAGCCCAGGCCGGCGAGGACCGCGCGCTCCGCGGTCACCGCGACGGCCACGGACCCGTCGTGCAGCGTGGTGCGCAGCAGCTCGGCCAGGGGTGCGTCGTCCGCGCGGCACTCGCACGCCAGCGCGCCCTGCGCGGGCGCCGGCAGCACCTGCACGGGGTCGAGCACCTCGGTGGCCTCGCCGACCCGTCCGAGACGGGCCAGCCCGGCGCGGGCGAGCACGACGCCGTCGAGCTCGCCGCGCGTGACCTTGCCGATCCGCGTGTCGACGTTGCCGCGGATCGGTACGAGCTCCAGGCCGAGGCCCAGCGCGCCGATCTGCGCGACCCGCCGCGGGGACCCGGTGCCGATCACCGAGCCCGGCGGCAGCTCGCCGAGGACCATCCCGTCGCGGGCGACCAGCGCGTCGCGCGGGTCCTCCCGCGCGGGGACCGCGGCCAGCACGAGGCCGGGCACCCCGGCCGTCGGGAGGTCCTTGTAGGAGTGCACGGCGACGTCGATCTCGCCGGCCAGCAGCGCCTCGCGCAGCGCGGTGACGAACACCCCGACCCCGCTGCCCGCGATCGGCGTGCCCGCCGCCTGCGTGCGGTCGCCCTCGGTGGAGATGGTGACGACCTCGACGGTCGCGCCGGTCTCGCGCAGCGCGGAGGCGACGATGTCGGTCTGGGTGCGCGCGAGCAGGCTCGCGCGGGTGCCGATCCGGATCGTGCGGGCGCCGGTCGCCCCGGTGTCGCCGGTGGTGCCCGGCGCGTCGGTGAGCGTCATCGCCGCCCCCTGCCGCGGGTGTCGACCGACAGGGCCTGGTCGACGTCCTCGCCGGGCTCGACACGGGCCGCGGGTGCCGCCGGCCCGGACACCGTCTCGGTGGCCGCCAGCACCGCGGGCGTCTGCGGGTCGAGCTCGAAGAGCTCCCGCAGCGCCTCGGCGTAGGTGTCGCCACCCGGGGCCTGGGCCAGGCGCTTGACCTGCACGGTCGGGGTGTGCAGCAGCTTGTCCACGACGCGGCGCACGGTCTGGGCGACCTCGCCGCGGGAGCGGTCGTCGAGGTCGGGGAGCCGCCCGGTCAGCCGCAGCAGCTCGGCGTCGACCACCTCGGCGGCGCGGCGGCGCAGCGCGGTGACCGTCGGCGCCACCTCCGCGGTGCGCTGCGCGGCGAAGTAGGCGCGCACCTCCTCGGCGACGACGGCGCGGGCCTCCTCGACCGCGCGGCCGGCGCTGGCCGAGCGCAGCCGCTCGCCGAGGGCGGCGAGGTCGACGAGGGTGACGCCGTCGAGGTCCGCGACCCGTGGGTCGACGTCGCGCGGCAGGCCGAGGTCGCAGACCACGAGCGGGCGTGCGGCGGTGTCGCGGCCCGCGAGCGCCGCGCGCACGACGTCGAGCCCGACGACCGTGCCCACCGCGCCCGTGCACGCCACGACGAGGTCCGCGGCCGCGATCTCGTCGCGCAGCGCGTCGAGGCCGGCGGCGCGGGCCGTCGCCCCCTCGGCGCGCAGCGACACCGCGAGCCGCTCGGCGTTGGCCTCCGAGCGGTTGGCCAGCACGAGGTCGTCCACGCCGCCGCGGCGCAGGTGGGCCGCCGAGAGCGCGCCCATCGACCCCGCGCCGACGATCGCCGCGCGCCGGCCGACGAGCCCGTCGAGGGCGGCCTCCGCGTCGGCGAGGGCCTCGGAGACCACCGACGCGCCGGCGGCGTCGATGCCGGTCTCGGCGTGGGCGCGCTTGCCGACGCGCAGCGCCTGCTGCGCCAGCTCGTGCAGCACCTTGCCGGCCGAGCCGAGCTCGCGGGCCTCGGCGTAGGCCGCGCGGAGCTGGCCGAGGATCTGCGCCTCGCCGACGACCATGGAGTCCAGGCCCGCGGCCACCGAGAACAGGTGCTCCACGGCCGAGCCGGCGTAGTGCACGTAGAGGTGGTCGGTGAGGTCGGAGACCTCGGCGTGCGCGTGGCGGGCCAGCACCGAGGAGACCTCGGTGAGCCCGCCGTGGAACGTCTCGACCACCGCGTAGATCTCCACGCGGTTGCAGGTCGAGACGAGCATCGCCTCGGTGACGTGCTCGCCGGTGAGGAGGTCGTCGAGGACCTTGCGGGTGTCGTCGCCGGAGACGGCGACGCGCTCGAGCACCGGCACCTCGGCGGTGCGGTGCGAGACGCCGACCAGCAGCAGGCTCATCGGGTGACCGCCTCTCGCGGGGCGGCGCCCGCCGTCGAGGGCGAGGGCCGGGCGGCCGGCACGGTGCCGTGCCGGCGGGCGACGTGGAAGGACAGCACCTGCATCTCCACCGCGAGGTCGACCTTGCGCACCTCCACCCCGGCCGGGACGGCCAGGACGGTCGGCGCGAAGTTGAGGATGCTCCGCACGCCGGCGGCCACGAGCGCGTCGCAGACCGGCTGGGCGGCGGGAGCGGGGGTGGCGACGACGCCGATCGTGACGCCGCGCGCGGCGCACACGGCGCCGATCGCGTCCACGTGCTCGACCTCGACGCCGGCGATCGTCGTACCCACCAGGTCGGGGTCGACGTCGAAGAGCGCCGCGACGGGGAAGCCGCGCTGGGCGAAGCCGCCGTAGCCGGCGAGCGCGTGCCCGAGGTTGCCCACCCCGACCAGCGCCACCGCGTGCGGGCGCGTGAGCCCGAGCGTGGCCTCGACCTCGGCGGTCAGCCGCGAGACGTCGTAGCCGACACCGCGGACGCCGGAGGAACCGATGAGCGAGAGGTCCTTGCGCAGCTTCGCGGAGTTGACGCCCGCGGCCGCGGCCAGCTCCTCGCTCGAGACGGTGCCCCGGCCCTGGTCGAGCAGCGAGGTGAGCACGCGCAGGTAGACCGCCAGGCGGGCCACCGTCGCGCCGGGCACGGGGCGCGCGGCGTCGTCCGCCGTGGCGTCGCCGGGCCCACGCACCTCCCCGGAGGATCGGGTCGGGGACACCGCGCGCCGGGAGGGGCGGGTGCCGCGGTCGACCGTCACGTCCGGGCGCCTCCTGTCATCCCTCGTCGCTGTTCCCGGGGGCCGCACGGCACGCTGTCGTCGCTCGTCGCGTGACGTCCGCGGTCGGTGCTCCACGTGGACGTCCCCGTTCCGGTGACGGACAACGCTAGCGCTCGTGAACGCACGCACAAAATCGCCGCGACCCCGGCGAGCGTGGGCTCGACCACCCTGCGCACCGCCGCGGACCGCGCCGTGTCGGGCGCGCGACGTGCCGACCGCCGGCCGCACTCCAGTCTGCCAGCCGGCGCGCCGCCGCGCCGTGCCCGAACGGCCCCCGAGCAGGACGGGGCGGTGCCCGGCGGTCCTCGTGCGCCGGTCGGTGACCGCCGTCTCAGACGGTGAGCGCGTCCGGACCCAGCGCTCCGGCGGTGGGGTCCGCCGGTGCGGTGGGCGGCCGTCCGAGCAGGAACCCGGCCGTCGCGCCGTGCATCGCGGCCACGGGGGCGACACCTGCGGCGAGCGAGAGGGCGGACGGGCCGGTGAGCCGGTCGGTCATCGCGGTGACCGTCGCGGCGACCGTCCCGGTGACGTCCGCCGCGAGGCCCAGGAGGTCGACGGGAGCCAGCGCGGCGCCGAGCCGGGCGCGCAGCGCGGGCTCGATCGACAGCGGCGAGCCGTCCACGGCGGGCTGGCCGGCGGCGGTCAGCACCCGGTTCCACGCGTCGGCGTGTGCGACGTGCTGGGCCGCCGACCCCGACAGGTAGGCGGTCACGACGCCGGGCACGGCGCCGTAGCGGCCCTGCCCCGCGCCCGCGGCGGCCTGACCGAGGAGGTCGCCCGCGAGCGCGGACAGGGCGGCCCCGAGCGCGACGAGCGCGGCCTCGCCCGTGTAGGTCGGCGCGGCGGTCGTCGTGGTCGGCGTCGTGGTGCCGGCCGGCGGGCCGCCGGGCGCCGGGGGCCCGGCCGGGGCCTCGTTCGAGCACGCGGCGACGGCGGCGGCGCCCGCCAGCGCGCCCAGGCCGAGGAGGAAGCCGCGTCGCGGCAGGCCGGCCACCTACACCGCCCCCTCGGTCGACGGTGACGCCTTCTCCGTGGGGAAGAGGACGTCGGGGAAGCCGACGGTGCCGACCCCCGGGGGCAGCGCGCCGAGGTCCGGCGGCACCGCGACCAGCGCGGCGCCCCCGCTCGACAGCAGCGCCTGCAGCGTCAGCAGCAGCGCCTTGCGCCGGGCGGCCGCCGCGGCGTGGCCCGTGACGGTCCGGCGCACGGACGGGGCGGCGAGGTCGACCACGTCGCGCACCAGCGTCTGGGCGAGGACGTCCTCGAGGGTCAGCGCCAGCCCGACGACGTCCCCCGGACCCCGCACGGTCGGCAGCGCCTGGGCCACGACGGGGGCGTACCGGGGGTTCGGCGCCTGCTGGACCCGGCCGCCGGCGGCGCGCGTCGCGTCCGCGAGGTCCGTGCGGGCCCGCGCCAGCTCGTCGAGCGCGGCCGCGATGAGGTCCCGCAGGGGCCCGAGGGACGTCGACCCGCCGCCGAAGGGCAGCGCCTGCAGCGACTGGTAGGTGCTCAGCGTGAGCACCGTCAGCGACGAGGCCGTCTGCAGGACCGGGACGTCCCCGGACACGGGCGTGGTCACGGGCGCCCCCCGCCCTGCAGCGCGCGGGCGAGGTCGTCGGGCTCGAGACGCCACGTGCCGATCTCGACGCCGTCCACCAGCGTCACCGGGATGCGGTCGCCGTACTCGGCCCGCCACTCGGGGTCGGTCGCCGGGTCGTCGACGTCCAGCACCGTGTGCTCCTCCCCGACGCGCCCGCAGATCTCGGCCACCACGCCCTCCATCCGGTCACAGGTCCGGCAGTCGGCCCGCACGAGGACGACGACACGGACGGGGTCGACTCCCCCGGACGGGTCGGGAGGATGGCCCGCGGACACGTCCGGACGACCGCCGGTCGCACCGCCCACCGACGTCGTCGCCCGCTCGCCGGACCGTTCGTCCGCCACCGGCCGGTCGCCTCCCTCCCACGTGCCCCGAGTGCACCGCCCGGCGGCAGTCTCCCACGGTGCACAGGGCCCCCCGCGGAGCCCCGAGATACCGCCGTTCGGCCGCTCGTCGCACCGTCACCGCAGGTCGGAGAGGGTCGGCCCCCACGGGGGCGCGCCGGTGTCGGGGCACCTCACGCCGCACGTATGCTCCCCCGTCGACGCCCCTCACGGGGGCTTCCCGTCGGGATCGTCGACGAGAGGGAGAGGGCATGTCCGACGCTGCCGGTCGTCACGACCGGTCGTGCGCGCGGCACCCGCGGCCCCTCACGACGGCCCCGTCCTGCCCGCCCCCGGCTCCCGGAGCGCCGTGAGGCGCGCCGCACCCGACCCCGCCGACGAGCCCGGCCGCGGTCCGGGCCGGGAGGGCGCCCGGCGCGGCCGCCCGGGCGGCCGCGGGGCGACGGGGACCGAGACCCCGCCCGAGCCCCTGCTCGACGCGCGCGGCC
>NZ_BAABHO010000079.1:0-23279 GCF_039542135.1 Actinomycetospora chlora | reverse complement strand
CCGCCGCGCCGGCGTTCACCCCGCAGCAGGCCGCGGCGGCCGCGCCCGCCTTCGCCGCGGCGATCGGCGCGCTGCCCGCCTCCTTCCTGCGCGGCGCCATGGCGCCGGCCGGCCCCGCGCCCGGCGTGCGCGCCTTCGACCCGAACCTGCTGCTCGGCTCGGCCTTCCCCGGGCTGCGCGCCGGTGCCCCCACCTCGCTGGCCTACGACCCGGCCAGCGCCGTCACCACGGCCAGCCAGGTGCAGGCGCTGCCCGTCGACGCGCTCAGCGGCGGCGGGGTCGGCGTGCCGGCCCTCATCGCGGTCCTCGCCCTCTCCGGTGTCGCGGCGTTCACCGTGCGCCGGCTGGTGCTCGGTCGCGCGGCCGCTCCCGCCGCGGCCCCCGTCGAGGCGGACGCGGAGGTGACCGACGCGGAGGTGACCGACGCGGGTGCGGCGGTGGCGCCGGCCGACCTCGACGACCTCGACGCCGAGCTGGACGACCTCGATCTCGAGGACGAGCCCGAGGACGAGCCGGCCGACGACGCGACCGTCGTCGCGGGACGGACGCCCGTCCCGGCCTGACCGCCGGCACCGACGCACCACCGACGCAGCCCCGGACGGAACCGTCCGGGGCTGCGCTGCGTCGGACCTGGTGAGGGGGCGTCGACCGGGCCGTTGGTAACCTGGTCCCACCGAGATCCCTCCTGCCACGGATCGTCCGTGGCCGCCAGCCCAGAGGAGGTGAGTGGTTCTCGTGCGCCACTACGAACTGGTCGTGATCCTCGAGCCGAGCCTCGACGAGCGCACCGTGCAGCCGTCCCTCGAGACGTTCCTCAACGTGGTCCGCAAGGACGGCGGCACCGTCGAGAACGTCGAGGTGTGGGGACGTCGTCGCCTCGCCTACGAGATCGAGAAGCACGCCGAGGGCATCTACGCCGTCCTCGACGTCAACTGCGAGCCCGCCACGGTGAAGGAGATGGACCGCCAGCTCGCGCTGAACGAGTCCGTCCTCCGCACCAAGGTCATGCGCCGCGACCCCGCCTTCGCCGGGCGCCGGGGCAAGGCGAACTGATGGCCGGCGACACCGTCATCACCGTGGTCGGCAACCTCACCGCCGACCCGGAGTTGCGGTTCACGCCGTCGGGCGCCGCGGTCGCCAACTTCACGGTCGCCTCGACGCCGCGCACCTTCGACCGCCAGTCCGGCGAGTGGAAGGACGGCGAGGCCCTGTTCCTGCGCTGCAACATCTGGCGCCAGGCCGCGGAGAACGTCGCCGAGACGCTCACCCGCGGCGCGCGCGTGATCGTGCAGGGACGCCTCAAGCAGCGCTCGTTCGAGACCCGTGAGGGCGAGAAGCGCACCGTCATCGAGCTCGAGGTCGACGAGGTCGGCCCCTCGCTCCGCTACGCCACCGCGTCGGTCACCAAGGCCTCCCGTGGCCAGGGTGGCGGCGGGTATGGCGGCGGTGGCGGCGGTTACGGCAACGGCGGCGGCAACGGGGGCGGCGGTTACGGCGGCGGCTCCGGGGGCTCCGGAGGCGGCGGTGGCTACGGCGGGTCGGACGACCCGTGGGCCTCCGCGCCGGCGGCCGGCTCCTCCGGCGGCGGCGGCTACGACGACGAGCCCCCCTTCTAGACCACACCCCAGTTCTGCTCAGGAGAAGAGACACCATGGCGAAGCCGCCGGTGCGCAAGCCGAAGAAGAAGGTCTGCACCTTCTGCAAGGACAAGAACCAGCTGATCGACTACAAGGACACCAACCTCCTCCGCAAGTACATCTCGGACCGCGGCAAGATCCGCGCCCGCCGGGTCTCGGGCAACTGCTCGCAGCACCAGCGGGACGTCGCCGTCGCCGTGAAGAACTCGCGGGAGATGGCCCTGCTGCCCTACACCTCGACCGCGCGCTGAGGGAGGCCCACGTGAAGCTCATCCTCACCGCCGACGTGCCCAACCTCGGCGGCCCCGGCGACAACGTCGAGGTCAAGGACGGTTACGGGCGCAACTTCCTGCTCCCCCGCGGCCTGGCCATCGTCGCCAGCCGCGGCGCGCAGAAGCAGGTCGAGACGATCCGCCGCACCCAGGAGGGCAAGCGGATCCGCGACCTCGACCACGCCAAGGAGGTCGCCGGGCAGATCCAGGGCCTCGGCACCGTCACGGTCACCGGCAAGGCCGGCCAGGGCGGGCGCCTCTTCGGCTCGGTCACGCCGGCCGACGTCGTGTCGGCCGTCCGCTCGCAGGGCGGCCCGAACCTCGACAAGCGGTTCGTCCAGATCGCGGGGCACATCAAGTCCACGGGCGACCACACGGTCACCGTGCGCCTGCACCCCGACGTCGCGGTCGACCTGCCCCTGGACGTCCAGGGCGCCTGACCCGCGCTGAATCTGACGGGTCGAGCTCCGCTCCGCTCCGTCTCCCACCACCTCGGGCCCGGTACCGCCTCCGCGCGGTGCCGGGCCCGACGTGTGTCCGGACCCGGTGGGGTCCGCAACGCCACGCGCTCGACCGCCGGCCCGCCCGGCGCGGCGTGCACCCCGCTCGGCTCGCCACGCTGCGCGAGCGGGTGAACACGCCGCCGACGCGCCCCGGGCGACGCGCCGGGCCGTTCGTCATCCACTTGTTGTCCACACCGCTCACAGGCCGCTGACCAGGGCTGACGATCTTTGTACGACGGTTGCCAACAGGTTGTCCCCAGGTGTGTGCCCACCGGAGGGGTGTGCTCGGTGGATCGATCCCGGGTCTGTCCCCAGGGCGTGCACAGCACCGGCTGGAGCACCGATCGGCGGGCCCCTAGCGTCCCCGTCGGCGCGGATCGGACGGCTGTCGGTGGGCGCTGCTAGAACTGGTGTTCGACGGGCACCGGTGATCGAGCGAGCGCCGGGCGTCGTCCGGGGCGAGCGGAGGGAGCGGATCGTGGCGGTGCTGGACGACCGGGGGACGTCCGGACGGGGTCCGGAGCGGGCGGGCTCCGCTCCGGAGTTCGACCGTCAGCCGCCGCAGGACCTCCCGGCGGAGCAGTCGGTGCTCGGCGCGATCCTGCTGAGCAAGGACGCGATCGCCGACGTCATCGAGATGCTCAAGCCCGACGACTTCTACCGTCCGGCCCACCAGACGGTCTACGAGTGCGTGCTCGACCTCTACGGCCGCGGCGAGCCGGCCGACCCCGTGACGGTCTCGGCCGAGCTGGAGAAGCGCGGCGAGCTGCTGCGCGTCGGCGGGGCGCCGTACCTGCACACGCTCATCGCCACGGTGCCCACCGCGGCCAACGCCGGCTACTACGCCGAGATCGTGGCCGACCGTGCGATCCTGCGGCGCCTGGTCGAGGCGGGCACGCGCATCGTCCAGCTCGGCTACCACGGCGCCGAGGGCGCGGACACCGACGACGTGGTCGACCGCGCGCAGGCCGCGGTCTACGAGGTCACCGACCGCCGCGTCACCGAGGACTACGTGGCCCTGGAGGACGTCCTCCAGCCGACGATGGACGAGATCGACGCCATCGCCTCGCGCGGTGGTGTCTCGTTCGGCGTGCCCACCGGGTTCACCGACCTCGACGACGTCACCAACGGCCTCCACGCCGGGCAGATGATCATCGTCGCCGCGCGTCCCGGCATCGGGAAGTCCACGCTGGGCATGGATTTCGCCCGGTCGGCGAGCGTCAAGCACGGCCTGACCTCGGCGTTCTTCTCCCTGGAGATGAGCCGCACCGAGATCGTCATGCGCCTGCTCTCGGCCGAGGCCAAGATCCGCCTGGCGGACATGCGCGCCGGCACGATGACCGACGACGACTGGACGCGGCTGGCCCGGCGCATGAGCGAGATCAGCGAGGCGCCGCTGTTCATCGACGACTCGCCCAACATGACGATCATGGAGATCCGGGCGAAGGCGCGGCGGCTCAAGCAGCGCCACGACCTCAAGCTGATCATCCTCGACTACATGCAGCTGATGACCTCGGGCAAGAAGGTCGAGTCCCGCCAGCAGGAGGTCTCGGAGTTCTCCCGTCAGCTCAAGCTGCTGGCCAAGGAGCTCGAGGTCCCGCTGGTCGCCATCAGCCAGCTCAACCGCGGGCCCGAGCAGCGCACCGACAAGAAGCCGATGCTCTCCGACCTCCGCGAATCCGGGTCGCTCGAGCAGGACGCCGACATGGTCATGCTCATCAGCCGTCCCGACGCGTTCGAGCGCGACGACCCCCGGGCCGGCGAGGCCGACCTCATCCTCGCCAAGCACCGCAACGGCCCCACCGCGACGATCACGGTGGCGCACCAGCTGCACTACAGCCGCTTCTCCGACATCGCCCGCGGATAGGCGCGCGGTCAGGCCCGCCCGGGGCAGCGGTCGAGGTGCGTGAGCAGCTCGCGCAGCGGCGCCACCGCCCCGTCCACGACGTCGCCGGCCGGCTCGGCCCGCCGCGCGCCGGCGGCGCGGGCGCGCAGGACGACCTCCTCGTGGCGCAGCCGTCCCCGCTCGGCGGCGCGCTCGACGTGCGCCACCCGCAGGCCGGCGGCGCCGCGGCGGCGCCGCCGGCGGGGGCGGCGCGTGTCCTGCGCGCGCTCGAGCACGCGTAGCCGGCGCAGGCCCCAGGCCACGACGGGGCCGCTGGTGACCACGAGGGCGACCGGCGTGCGGCCGCAGCGCTGCTGCAGCGCGGCCAGGCGCTCGGGCAGGGCGTCGACCTCGCTCTCGAGGCGGACGATGCGCTCGCCGTCGACGGTGTGGCGCAGCACCACGCGGTCGAGGCGCCGCGCCGCGTGCTCGACCGGTCGCCGCAGGCCGAGGCACTCGCCGACGGCGTCGGCGCGCACGGCGGCGGCGAGGTCGTCCGCGTGCAGGAGGCGGGCCACGCGGCAGGAGCGGCGGGGCCGGAGCACCCACTCCGTCAGCGGGATGGTCATCTCCGGCCGCCCGCGACGGGGGCGAGGGGATGGGGACGGCGTCGTGCCCAACGGGACATCGCGTTCTCCTGACGAGGCGTTGTATTACAGAATACAGCCTACGAGGAGTGAGGAGAAGGACGCAGCGGCCAGGCCGTGACGGCCGCCAGCGCCAGGAGCACGACCATGAACACGACGGTGGCGGGCCAGCCCGCCAGCCCGTAGGCGACGCCACCGAGCGTGCCGCCCACGGACGAGCCGACGTAGTAGGCCCCGAGGTAGAGCCCGGAGGCGACGGCGCGGCCGTGCTCCGCGCGCCGGCCCACCCACGAGCTCGCGACGGTGTGGGCGGCGAAGAACCCGACGGTGAGCAGGGCCAGGCCCGCGACGACCACGGCGACCCAGGACGCCAGCATCAGCACCGCCCCCACGGCCGCGACGGTCGCCGCGCCGAGCACGACGGGGCTGGTGCCGACGCGGTCGGCCAGGCGTCCGGCGCGGGTCGAGGTGGCCGTGCCCACCGCGTAGAGCACGAAGACGAAGCCGACGACGAGCGCGGGCAGCCGGAACGGCGGGCCGAGCAGCAGGAACGTCACGTAGTTGTAGGCGCAGACGAACACGCCCATCACCAGCAGCCCGACGGCGTAGAGCCGCCGCAGGACGGGGTCCGCGAGGTGCGACCGGGCCTCCGCGAGCAGGACCCGCACGCCCACGGGGGACGGACGGAACCGGCGCGACGCGGGCAGCACGGCGGCGAAGGCGACGAGGCAGGCCGCGGAGAGCAGAGCGATGCCGGCGAGCGCCCATCGCCACGACCCGGTGAGGTCGGCCAGCGCGCTGGTGACCAACCGGCCGCCGAAGCCGCCCACCGAGTTGCCGGCGACGTACAGGCCCATCGCGCCTCCGAGGTGGTCGCCGTCGATCTCGTCGGCGAGGTAGGCCATCCCGACCGCGGGTAGCCCGGCCAGCGCCAGGCCCTCCAGCGCCCGCAGCACCAGGAGCAGCCCGAAGCCCGGCGCGACCGACGCCGCCAGCCCGAACACCACGGCCGCCGCGAGCGACCCGATCATCACCGGGCGCCGGCCCCACCGTTCGGACAGCGCGCTGGCCGGGATCACCGCGATCGCGAGCGCCGCGGTGGTCACCGACACCGACAGCGACGCCTCGCCGGGGGTGATGCCGTAGGCGCCGACGAGGGCCGGCAGCAGCGGCTGGGTGGCGTAGAGCAGGGCGAACGTCGTGAAGCCGGCGAAGAACAGCCCGATCGCGATCGGGCGGAAGCCGGGGTCGCCGCGGCGCAGCGCCGGTGCGGGACCGGACACCGCGGACGAGGACGACATCGTTGCCGAGGCTAACGGTCTGCCGCACCCCGCGCAGTCTCCCCGGTCACCGGTCGAGCTCCGCTCCGCTGCGTCTCCCGCGTCACCCACCCCAGGTACGGCCCGTGCCCGCCCTCCACGGGCAGCACCAGCACCTCGGGGACGTCGTAGGTGTGCTCCGCGACGAGGCGGGCGGTGAGGTCGTCGACGCGGTCGGCGTCGGTCTTGAGCCAGAGCTGCCACTCCGGCTCGACCGACACCGTGCCCTCCCAGCGGAAGACGCTGCGCACCGGACCGGCGATCTGCACGCAGGCGGCGAGGCGCTCCCCGACGAGCACCGAGGCGAGCCGCTCGGCCTCGTCGGCGGAGTCGGTGGTGGTCAGCAGGACGCGGACGCTCATGGGCGCCATCCTCCCGGGCATCCGTGCCACGATGCGCCGATGCTCCTCGTCACCGGCGCCACGGGCTTCATCGGCTCGGCCGTCGTCGCGACGCTGCACGCGCACGGCCACCCGGTGCGGGCGGTGGTGCGTGACCCGGCACGGGCCGACGTCCTGCCCGACGGCGTCGAGCGCGTGGCCGCCGACCTCGCCGACACCGAGAGCCTGGCGCGGGCCATGGACGGCTGCGAGGGCGTGTTCCACCTCGCCGCGGCGGTCGGCGCGCCGGGCCCGGAGGCCCGCGAGCTCAACGTCGGCGGCACGCGGCGGGTCGTCGACGCCGTGCGCCGCGCCGGGGTCCGCCGTCTCGTCCACACCTCGACGAGCGCGGCGATCTGCGTCCCGGACCCCGGCGGGCCCGGCTGCGTCGTCGACGAGGACGCGGTCGGCGGCACCGCGCTGACCGACACCTACTCGGCGACGAAGGCCGAGGCCGAGGCCGTCGTCCTGGACGCGGTGGCCGAGGGCGGCCTCGACGCCGTCGTGGCGACCGTGGTCAACGCGTACGGGCCGTCGCCGCGCGGGCCGCTGAGCTACGACCAGCTGCTGGCCGCGGCCGCGCGCGGGGCGGTCGGGGACATCGTCGACACGCGCGTGGGCTGGACGCTGGCCGAGGACGTCGCCGAGGGGCAGCTGCTCGCCTACACCGGCGGCGCGGCGGGCCGGCGCTACGTCCTCTGCGGCGAGGTGGCGTCGTTCCCGGAGGTCCTCGACACCTACTGTCGGTTCGCCGGCAGCGAGCACCGCGTGCGGGTCCTGCCGCAGGGCAGCGAGCTCGGGCCGGACGCGCCGCCGTTCGCGGACCGGTCGGTGGTCTACGGGAAGCTCGGCGGCTACCGGGTGCGCGACGACGGCGCCCGCGCGCTCGGGTTCGCGCCGCGCGGGATCGCCGAGGGACTGGAGCTGACCGCCCGGTGGATGCCCGGCGCGTGAGCTGCGGGTGATCCCGATCGGGTCCTCCCGGCCGGCCGGGTGGGAGATGGGCCACGCGCCCGGTCGCCCGGCAGCGGGGAGTGCGAGGGTGGGCGGTACGGCTGCAGACCGTCACGGCCGCGAGAGGGTGAGTAGATGACCGACGACAAGGTCGGGGCCGGTGTCGTGTCCGCCTCCGGCGAGTTCGTCCTCGGGGGCGAGCTGAAGGTCCGCCGACTCGGCTACGGCGCCATGCGCCTGACGGGCGAGGGGATCTGGGGTCCGCCGAAGGACACCGACAACGCCGTGGCCGTGCTGCGCCGCGCGGTCGAGCTCGGTGTCGACTTCGTGGACACGGCCGACTCGTACGGCCCGTACGTGAGCGAGGAGCTCATCCGCGAGGCGCTCCACCCGTACCGCGGCGTGACCGTCGCGACGAAGGCGGGGCTGCTGCGGACCGGGCCCAACAAGTGGATTCCCTGCGGGCGCCCGGACTACCTGCGCCAGGAGTGCGAGATGAGCCTGCGCCGCCTCGGCGTGGAGTCCCTCGACCTCTTCCAGCTCCACCGCATCGACCCGCACGTCGCCGCCGACGAGCAGTTCGGCCTGCTCGCCGACCTGCAGCGCGAGGGCAAGGTGCGCCAGGTCGGGCTGAGCCAGGTGTCGGTCGCCGACATCGAGGCCGCCGGGAAAATCGTCGACGTCGCCTCGGTGCAGAACCGCTACAACCTCGTCGACCGGTCCTCGGACGACGTCCTGCGCCACTGCACCGAGCACGGCATCGGGTTCATCCCGTGGGCCCCGGCCGACGCCGGCAAGCTCGCCGAGCCCGGCAACGCCGCCGAGCGCGCGGCGGAGCGCTTCGGCGCCACGCCGGCCCAGGTGGCGCTGGCCTGGCTGCTGCAGCGCAGCTCGGTGATGCTCCCGATCCCGGGCACCAGCTCGCTCGAGCACCTCGACGACAACTGCGCGGCCGCCTCCCTCGAGCTCGACCGCGACACCGTGGCGACGCTGGACGCGGCAGCGTGACCTAACGCCCGGCGTGCCCGGCCGACAGCATCGGCCGGGCGCGCTCGGCGTCGCGCTGCGCACGGCGGTCGCGCAGCGTCGCGAGCAGCCCGTGCGGCGGCTCCGGGTCCCCGCCACGCTCGACGCGCTCGGCGGCGGCGACGATCCGTCGCTCCATGCCGCCGAACACGAGCACGTGGAACGGGGCGATGACCCACCAGTACGCGTGGCCCGCGAGCCCGTGCGGGAAGAAGATCGCGCGCTGCCGGTAGACCGACCCGTCCCCGGACGGCGCCACGCGCAGCTCCAGCCAGGCGAGGCCGGGGGCCTTCATCTCCGCGCGCAGCCGCAGCAGCCGCTCGCCCTCGGTCAGGTCGAGCCCCACGGCGTCGCGGCGGTCGGTGCTGCGCTCGTCGAGGCACTCCTCGACGCGCCACCAGTCCAGGGCGTCGCCGACCTTGAGCGAGTCGGCGTCGCGGCGCCCGCGCCGCAGGCCGACCCCGCCGACGAGGCGGTCCATGACCCCGCGCGCCCACCAGCCCAGCGGGAACGAGTACCAGCCGCGCTCGCCCCCGATGCCGGTGACGACGTCCCAGACGTGCTCCGCCGACGCGGTGGAGGTCCGCTCGCGGATGTCGGTGTAGACGGTGCCGCCGGCCCACTCGGGGTCCGAGGGCAGCGGGTCGGACGGGGCGTAGCTCGCGTTCGCGCCCGACCAGCGGGTCTCGACCTGGCCGCTGCTGACGCGCTGCAGCGCGAGGGCGACCGCGCGGTGGAAGCCGGTCAGCCCGCCCTCGGGCTGGTCGACGAACGTGTCGATGTCGTGCTCGGCGGCGACGACCTCGTGGATCAGTGAGTCGATCAGCGGCACGGCGGTGGAGCGCGGCACCGGCGTCACGAGGTTGACCCAGTGCGACGAGAGCCGCGGCGTGAGCACGGGCACCGGCAGCATCGTGCGCTTCGGCAGCTCGGCGACCTGGGCGAAGCCCTCCATCATCTGCAGGTAGGTGAGGACGTCGGGCCCGCCGATGTCGAAGGTCCGGTTGACCTCCGGCGGGACGTGTACGACGCGCACCAGGTAGTGCAGGACGTCGCGGATGGCGATGGGCTGGACGCGGTGGTGCACCCACGACGGCGTCAGCATCACCGGCAGCCGCTCGGTGAGGTAGCGCAGCATCTCGAAGCTCGCCGACCCCGAGCCCAGGATCACGGCCGCCTGCAGGACGACGGTCGGCACCCCGGAGCGCAGGAAGATCTCGCCCACCTCGGCGCGGGACGCGAGGTGCTCGGAGAGCTCGTTGGGGTCGTCGACCTCCGGGTGCATGCCCCCGAGGTAGACGACGCGCGACACGCCGGCCTCGCGGGCGGCCTGCGCGCTGATCATCGCGGCGCGCCGGTCGACGGCCGCGAAGCCCTGCTCGGACAGGGAGTGCACGAGGTAGTAGAGGACGTCGGCGCCCTCGCAGGCGCGGCGCATCGACTCCTCGTCGAGCACGTCGCCCTGCACGATCTCGACCTGCTCGGCCCAGGGGACGTCGCGCATCTTCTCGGGCCGGCGCACCACGCAGCGCACGTCGTGGCCCTCCGCGGCCAGGCGGGGAGCGAGGCGCCCGCCGATGTATCCCGTCGCTCCCGTGACCACGCATCGCACGGGGCGATCGTGGCCCGCGCCGACCCGGACCGCAGGTCGGGGCGTCTCGGGGGCGTTCCCCGCACACCCCGCCGACCCCTCGGGGTGACACACGGCCGGGGGATCCCTCGGCGTGTCGCGCGCAAAAGGCCGTGTCGCGGGCAGCTCGCGCGGATCCAGGCCACAAGTCCGGCCGGGCGGGTGCCGTTGTGGGGGCCAGACGCTCGCTGTCGCTGCGCTGTTCGGCGGCAGGCGGGCGGGAAGAACAGCAGTCGGGGAGGTCGAGGATCGTGTGGGTGTGGCGAGATGACCTGGGGTCCGGGAGCGACGGCCGTGGGGGCGGCTGGCGGCTCGACGCGTACGGCACCTGGGTGTGGGACGAGCCGTCGCTGCTCGAGCGGCCCGGCGCCGGGATGGACGCCCTGCGGCGGACGGCGGTCGGCGGCGAGCGACCGATCGAGCGCCCGCGGCGCAGCGTTGAGCGGCGTGAGGCTGAGCGGCGCGACGGCGAGCGGCGTGCCGACCGGGGCGGCGACCGCGCGCTGGCCGCGCTCGACCACGCCGACCCGACGCCGATCTTCCACGAGCTGACGGTCGACCGCTCCCGCCCGCGCCGGGAGCCCCGCCGCGAGGCCCGCCGCGATCGGGACGCCGTCCGCGTCCCCGAGCCGCATCCCGGTTCCGGGCCGCTGCCGGTGCAGGACGCGGAGGGTCGGCGCGACGAGCGACGCCGCGACCGCTCGGGGCTGCGCGAGGTGCCGACCGTGCCGCCGCCGGCGGTGGACGGGTCGGGCTCCGCGTCGCGACGTCTCCCGGAGCCGACGCCCGCCGAGACCGCCGAGGACGAGCTGCGCCGCCGCGCCGAGCGCCGGCGCCGGCCGCGGGCCGCCGAGCGGGCCGAGGAGGACGAACACGACCACCTCGAGGGCGGGCGCCACACGTGGCGCCGGGAGGAGGAGCGCACGGGGCGGCACGCGCTGCGTCGCTGACCCGTCCGCCGGGTACGAGACGTCGGGCCGCCCGACCGGGCGGCCCGACGCCCCGGGCGGGCGTCGACCCCGGAGGCCCGGACGCACGGGGCTATGCTGCGGCCCCCGCGCGGCCCCGCCGGCCGGGGTCAGCCCGCCCGTCGCCGTCGCCGTCGTCCGTGGAGGTCTCCCCCGTGATTGTCCGTCGTCTCGCCCGGCCCATGCTGGCCGCCATCTTCATCAAGGGCGGGGTCGACACCCTGCTCAACCCCGAGCCGCGCGTGCAGAAGGCGTCGCCGCTCATCGAGAAGGCCGCGCCGAGCCTGCCCGACCAGGTCCCCTCGGAGCCGAACCAGCTCGTCACGATCGACGCCGGCGTGAAGATCGCCGCCGGGTCGCTGCTGGCGATCAACAAGTTCCCGCGCCTGGCCTCGCTCGCGTTGGCCGCCAGCATCATCCCGACCACCGTCGCCGGCCACCCGTTCTGGGAGAAGTCCGACCCGGCGGAGAAGACGGCCGAGCAGCAGCAGTTCCTCAAGAACGTCAGCATCCTCGGCGGCCTGATCCTCGCCGCGGTCGACACCGAGGGGAAGCCGTCGCTGGGTTGGCGCGGCCGTCGTGCCGCCCGCAAGCTCGCCGAGCGCACGAGCGACCTGACCGGCCAGTCCGACGACGTCGGCGACCGGCTCCGCGAGACCGGCGACAAGGTGCGCCGCAACGTCGTCGACGGCGTCGACGTCGCCATCGGCGCGATCGCGTCCTGAGCACCGGGTGGCGGGGACCGCGGGCCCGCGGCGGTCCCCCGCTGCATCGGTGAGCCCCTAGGGTGACGTCCGTGTGGACGAACTGGTCCGGCGGCCAGCAGTGCCGGCCCACCGCGACGGTGCGGCCGCTCGACGACAGCGGTGTGTCCGCCGTCGTCCGCCGCGCCGCGGAGCGCGGCCAGACCGTCCGCCCCGTCGGGTCCGGGCACTCCTTCAGCGGTCTCGCCGTCACCGACGGCGTGCACGTCGACCTGTCCGCGTTCCGCGGCGTCACCGGGACCGGCGGCGCCCCGAACCGGCCGACCGTCCGCGTCCGTGCCGGCACGACGCTGGGCGAGCTGCACGAGGAGCTGGCCCGGCGCGACCTCGCGCTCGAGGCCCCGCTCGAGCTCGCCGCGCCGACGGTCGGCGGGGCGCTCGCGGTCGGGATGCACGGCAGCGGGGCCGCCCGCGGCTCGCTGTCCGCCGCCGTCGTGGGCCTGCGCCTCGTCGACGGCCGGGGCCGGCTGCGCGACGTCGCCGTCGCCGACCTCGACGGCGCCCGCACCTCCCTCGGCGCGCTGGGCGTGGTGCTCGAGGCCGAGCTCGCGGTGGTGCGGGCCGGCCGGGTCCGGGTGACCCGCGAGCCGCGCCCCGTGGAGGAGGTGCTGGCGCCCGACTTCTGGACCGCGCACCCGGTCGTCGAGGCCGCGGCCTTCCCGTCCGCGGGCACGGCGCTGACCCGCTGGGCCGAGCCGGTCGCCCCGCACGACGACGAGGACGACGACACCGACGACGACGCCGGCGAGCGCAGCCTCGGGGTGACGGTCGCCGGGGCCACCGGCCGCACGGCGCTCGGCGGGGCGGTCGTCGTGGAGCGCGCCCTGCCGAGCCTGGTGCCGCGGTTCAACCGCGCCGTCTCCCGCCTGGCCCGCACCGTCTCCGCGCACGGGCCGATGCACCGGGTGCTGTCCAGCCCGCCCGCGGTGCGCTACGAGCAGACCGAGTGGGCCCTACCCCGCCACGCCCTCGCCGACGGCGCCCGCGAGCTGCTCGCCGCCCTCGCCGACGACCACCTCGAGGTCGGGCTCCCGGTGCGCCTGCGCGTCGGGCCGCCCGAGTCCGCGTGGCTGCACCCGGCCCACGGGCGGGCCACCGGCTGGATCGCCGTGCGGGTGCCCCGCGGCACCGACCACGCGCCCGTGCTCGAGCGGGCCTGGCGGGTGCTGCGCGACCACGACGGCCGCCCGCACTGGGCGTCGCGGTCGGACTGGACCGCCGACGACACCGCGGCCGCCTACCCGCGGGTCGGGGACTTCCGCCGCGTCCGCGACGACTACGACCCGGACCGGGTGTTCGCCACGCCGCCGCTCGCGGCGGTGCTCGGGGACTGAGCGTCCCGGAACGCGTCGGGGTCGTCGGCCGCGCCGAGGTCGATCGCCAGGCCCACCACGGCCTGGTCGATGCGCCGCAGCAGCCGGGCCGCCGCGAGCATCGAGGTCCGGCGGTCGGGGTCGTCGGAGGTCCGCGCCGCGTACTCCTCGGCGGCGTCGACGAGGTCCTCGGCCGACCGCACCCGCACCTGCCCGCCGTCCGAAGCCCGCCGGCCGCGCACGAGCACGTCGCGCAGCCCGTCGAGGTTGGCGCGCACCCGGGTCGCCGCCGGGTCGAGCGTCGTCGCCCACGCCGGGTCGGCGACGAGGTCGGCGGTGCGCGCGAGCGAGCGGGCGTAGACGTCGCACACCGTCAACACCCGCAGCCCGCGCTGGTAGCTCGACCGCGCTCGGCGCCGCGCGAAGGGCGCGGCGAGCGTCTGCGCGCGCTGGCGCAGCGTGGCCAGCGCGTCGCCCATCGCCCGCACGCCCTCGCGGGCCGGCGCCGCGGGGTGCCGGCCGACGAGGCGGTCGACCGCCTCCTGCAGCACCCGGTCCATGGCGTCGACGACGTCGCCGACCGCCTCGCCGAACGCGGCGCGGGTGCCCCGCGGGAGCACGAGGAACGCCGCGACGACGGCGGCCGCCGCGCCGATCGCGGTCTCCTCGATGCGCAGCACCAGCACCTGGACGCTGAACTGGCCGATCAGCCCGTAGACGAGCGCCAGCACCGCCGTGATCCAGAAGGCGAGCATCGACGGCGAGACGCGCACCAGGTAGAGCGCCAGGAACACGCAGACGAGCAGCAGCACGAGCGAGAGCGGCGCGTTCCCGCCGACGAGCGCGGCCAGCCCCATCCCGGCGACGACGCCGCCGACCGTGCCGAGCACGCGGCCCCACCCGCGCGAGAGGAGGTCGCCGCGGCTGTTGGTGCCGGCGAAGACGACGAAGGCGGTGATGACGGCCCAGTACCAGCGCGACGGGGCGATGAGCTCGCCGACGACGATCGCCAGCGTGGCCGCGACGCCGACCTGCACGGCCTGCCGGGTGCTCAGGGCGATCCCGCCCGGCGGGGGATCCGGGGCCGGTCCGTCGGGGCGCACGTCGTCGGGGTCGGGCGCCGCGCTCTCCCGGGCCGGGTCCGGCGCGGTGTCCTGCCCGGGCCGGTCGGCGAGCGCGTCGGGGGCGACCCCGCCGCCGGCGCGGGCGGGCGGGGGCCGCAGCGCCGCGCGGAGGGGGGCCGGGGGCGTCCCGTCGGGTCGCCGCGACGGGGCGTCGAGCTGGGCGTGGTGGATCGCGTCGGCGACCCGGCGCACGGCGAAGGCGGTGCGCTGCACGCGCTCGTGACCGCGGCGGGTGTCCGCGACGAGCCCGGCGACCGCGGCCCGGGCGTCGCCCGCCGCCACGAGGATGGCCAGGTGCTCCTGCCCGGCGGTGAGCGCGACCTCCAGGTGGTGCAGCCCGGTGCGCAGGGCCGCGACCGTCACGGGGTCGAGCGGCTCGCTCGGGTCGTCGCGCTGCGGCAGCGCGAGGCGTCGCGCCACCACCGAGAGCCGCTCGAGCGCGAGCTCGGCGTCCGCGATGCGCAGCGCGAGGGTGTCGTCGTCGAGCCCGGGCCAGACCCGCCCCGCCGTCGTCTGCTCCAGGGTGTCCTCGACGAGCAGCGCCACCTCCTGCAGGCGCGCCCGGGTGCGGCGCAGCGTCTCGAGGTCGCCCTCGTCGACCGTCCCGTCGGCGATGCCGGCGAGCACGTCGTCGGTGGCGCTGACGAGCGCGTGGGCGCGGGCCCGGAAGGCCGTCACCTGGCGACGCAGGGTCCGCTCGGGGCGCTCGGCGAACACCACCCCGCGCAGCAGCAGCGTCGAGGCGATGCCGACGACGGCCGCGATGAGCAGCCACGGCAGCTGCGCGGGCGCGATCCGCAGGAACTGGGTGAAGAAGTAGGGCATGAAGCCCGCCATGCCGAGGGCGAAGCCGCGCGGGCCGTAGCGCCGGACCCACACGGCCACGACCATGACCAGCACGAACACGGCGGCGGCGGGGATCCGGTAGGGCGCGAGGAAGGCGCCGAGCACGGTGCTCGCGGCCGCGGGCAGCAGCATCAGCGCGGTGGTCACCCGCCGGCGCGGCAGGTCGGGCTCGTTGACCGCGAGGTTGGAGATCATCGCGAGCACGCCCGCGAAGAGCAGCACGGTCACCGGTTCGGTGGGGGCCAGCGCCGCCCGCCCGGCGGCCACGACGCCGACCGCGACGGTCATCGCCGCCACGGCGATGGATGCGAGGCGCAGCCGGGTCAGCCCGGGGTCGACGCCCGCGAGCCACGTGCGGACGTCGGTCCAGCGTGCGCCCGTCACCCCGCCCCTCCGTCACCCGCGGTGTCTCTCCACCGACGGGCGAGTCTCGCACGAGGGAACGGGGCCGGTCCGTCCTCGACAGTGGTTACCCCGGAGTAATAGGCTGTGGTTACCGGTCGGTACGGAAGGCTTGCCGACACCACGTGGTGAGGAGCGAGGCGGGATGGGCCACTACCGGGCGAACGTCCGCGACATCGAGTTCAACCTCTTCGAGGTCTTCCGCGTCCAGGACCGCTTCGGGTCCGGCCCGTTCGCCGACGCCGACGAGGAGACCGCCCGCGCCCTGCTGGGCGAGGTCGCGTCCATGGCCGAGGGCCCGCTGGCGGACTCGTACGTCTCGGGCGACCGCAACCCCGTGCGCTTCGACCCCGAGACGCACACCGCCCACCTCGACGAGGGCATCAAGAAGTCCTACCGGGCGATGTGGGACGGCGAGTGGTGGCGGCTGTCGGCCGACAACGCCATCGGCGGCATGGGCGTCCCGCCGTCGGTGCAGTGGGCGGCCGGCGAGATGATCCTCGGCGCCAACGCCCCGGTGTTCATGTACATGGCGGGCCCCAACTTCGCCTCGGTGGTCTACCGCAACGGCACCGAGCAGCAGAAGCGCTGGGCGCAGCTCATGGTCGACCGGGGCTGGGGCGCCACCATGGTGCTCACCGAGCCCGACGCGGGCTCGGACGTGGGCGCCGGCCGCACCAAGGCCCGCGACAACGGCGACGGCACCTGGTCTATCGAGGGCGTCAAGCGCTTCATCACGTCAGCGGACTCCGACGATCTCCACGAGAACATCATGCACCTGGTGCTCGCCCGCCCCGAGGGCGCGCGGGCCGGCACCAAGGGCCTCTCGCTGTTCCTCGTGCCCAAGTTCCACTTCGACGACGCCACCGGCGAGCCGGGCGAGCGCAACGGCGCCTTCGTCACCAACGTCGAGCACAAGATGGGCCTCAACGCCTCGGCCACCTGCGAGGTGACCTTCGGCGGCCACGGCACGCCCGCGGTCGGCTGGCTGCTCGGCGACGTGCACGACGGCATCGCGCAGATGTTCCAGGTCATCGAGTACGCCCGGATGATGGTCGGCACCAAGGCCATCGGCACCCTGTCGACCGGCTACCTCAACGCGCTGGGCTACGCCAAGGAGCGCATCCAGGGCGCCGACCTCACCAAGCAGACCGACAAGACCGCCCCGCGCGTCCCGATCACCAACCACCCCGACGTGCGCCGCAGCCTCATGCTGCAGAAGGCCTACGCCGAGGGCATGCGGTCGGTGTACACGTTCACCTCGACCTACCAGGACGTGGTGCGGTTCGGGGAGGCCCCCGACGCCGAGCGGGGTGCGGTCTCCCAGGAGGAGATCACCCTGGCGGAGAAGGTCAACGACCTGCTCCTGCCGATCGTCAAGGGCGTCGGGTCGGAGCGGGCCACCGAGCAGCTCATCGGCTCGCTGCAGACCCTCGGCGGCTCGGGGTACCTGCAGGACTACCCCATCGAGCAGTACATCCGCGACGCCAAGATCGACTCGCTGTACGAGGGCACCACGGCGATCCAGGCGCAGGACTTCTTCTTCCGCAAGATCGTCCGGGACAACGGCCAGGCGCTCATGCACGTCGCCGGCCAGGTCCAGGCGTTCCTCGACGCCGAGGGCGGCAACGGTCGGCTCAAGGAGGAGCGGGCGCTGCTCGCCACCGCGCTGGGCGATGTGCAGGCGATGCTCGGCACGATGGTCGGGTTCCTGACCTCCTCGCAGGAGGACGTCACCAACCTCTACAAGGTCGGCCAGCACGCGGTCCGCTTCCTCCTGAGCATGGGCGACCTGCTCGTGGGGTGGCTGCTGCTGCGCGGGGCCGAGGTCGCGGGCGCGGCCCTGGACGCCGGTGTCACCGGCCGCGACCAGCAGTTCTACGAGGGCAAGATCGCTGTGGCGCGCTTCTTCGCCCGCTCGGTGCTCCCCGAGCTCACCAGCCGCAAGGCGATCATCGAGGGCGCCGAGAACAGCATCATGGAGCTCGACGTCGCGGCCTTCTAGGGGCCTCCGGCCCGCACTCACGTGCGCTCGCGCATCGCCATCGCGTCGAACGGCGCGTGCACCTTGACGTCGTTGTCGAAGTAGACGACGACGTCGCGGCCCCGCGGTGCCTCCGGGGGCGGGTCGTCGGGCGCCACCGTGTCCTCGCTGACCGGCGCCTCCCCGGCGGCCCACGCCCGCACCCGGGCGGCCCACCGGTCGAGCGCCTCGGCGGTGTAGCCGCTGGCGTAGAGCTCGGTGTCGCCGTGCAGGCGGACGTAGACGAGGTCGGCGGTGACGTCGTCGAGGCGCGGGAACGTTCCCGCCGTGTCGGCGACCACGAGCGCCACCCCGTGGCGGCGCAGCTGGGCCACGAAGGCGGGGTCGCGGAAGCTCGGGTGCCGCACCTCCATCGCGTGGCGCAGCGGTCGCTCGGCGTCGGTCTCCGTCCAGGGCTCGGGCACCCTGTCGGTGTGCCCGCCGGCCAGCGCGGCGGCCGCGGTGGTGGTGTGCGGGAGCTGGGCGAGGAAGCCCTCCAGGCGCTCGGGGTCGTAGCGCAGGTTCGGCGGCAGCTGCCAGAGCACCGGCCCGAGCTTCGGGCCCAGCGCGAGCAGACCGGAACCGAAGAAGTTGGCCAGTGCCTCCTCCACGCCCCGCAGCTTCTTCATGTGCGTGACGAAGCGCCCGCCCTTGACCGCGAACACGAAGTCCTCCGGCGTGCGCTCCGCCCACGTGCGGTAGCTCGAGGCCCGCTGCAGCGAGTAGAAGGATCCGTTGATCTCGACGGTGTCGAGGCGCTCGGCGAGGTAGGTGAGCTCGCGGCGCTGCACCAGGCCCTCGGGGTAGAACACCCGACGCCACGGCGGGTAGATCCACCCCGACGTCCCCACCCGGACCCGCCCCACGGTGCCGCTCAGATGCGGCGGGCCCAGGCGTCCGCGGCGCAGTACAGGCCGTAGGCGACGAACCCGAGGGCGACCAGGAGCAGCAGGTAGGGCCCGAACGGCTGGGCGGCGAGGGTCTTCAGCGCGGCGTCGAGGCCGCCCGCGCGGGCCGGGTCGGCGTACAGCGCGGCTCCGCCGAACAGCACGGCCATGACGGCGAACGCGACGGCGCGCAGCACGTGCCCGGCGACGCCCAGCCAGTACGCCGGCCGGCGCAGGGAGACGGGCAGGCGCGACCAGTCCAGGTCCTCGTCGAACGAGCCGCGCACGCCGGTCCACGCCGTGGCCCCTGCGATGACCAGCACGACCACGGCGACGACCCCGACGATCAGCCGCCCGCCGGGCAGCACCAGCAGGCCGGCCGTCGTCTGCTGCGACCCGCTGCTGCTCGACCCCGACGAGCCGGTGACCAGCAGCTGGATCCCGATGAGCGCCACGAAGAGCACGCCGACGGCGGTGGCGCCGGCGGCGATCCGCCGCTGGGTGCGCGCCCACCCCGACGCCCACCGAAAACCGGTGGCCGCGGCCAGGCCCTGCCAGACGCCGAAGGCGACCAGGCCCACGACGATGACGACGATGACGGCGAAGCCGAACGGCTCGCCCGCCAGGGTCGACAGCGCGCCCTGCTGGTCGGCCTGCCCCCCGCCGCGGACGGCGATCTGGACGGCGATGACGCCGATGAGCAGGTGGACCAGGCCGTAGCCGGCCATCCCGACGCGGCCGAGCAGCTCCACGGCGCGGTGCGGGGCCTCGCCCTCGCCGTCCTGCTGTCCGACGTCCCGGACCTGGTCACGGGCGCCCTCGACCGCGTCGCCGAGGGCGTCGCCCGGCGACGACGTGGATCGTGGTGAGGGCTCCCCGGCGGCGGAGGTGCTCACTGCCCGTTGCAGGTGACGGTGGGCTGGGGTTCGTAGCGCACGGTGCGTGGTTCCCGACGGACCTCGCCGGTACGCACGTCACGCAGGACCCGTGTGTCGGTGATGGTGAAGCCCTCGGAGCCCGGCGACGGCGTGCAGGTCGGGTTGCCGCCGAGGTCCCGGGTCGTGGGCGGGGTGACGTTGGTGCGCGGCCCCGGCTCCGAGGTGACCTCGTAGCGCTTGATGCCGTAGAGCTGCACCGTGATCGACGACGGCGTCCACTGCGTGCGGATGTAGATGGGCGTGTCGCCGTCGTTGGCCTGGCGCAGGTCGATCGAGCCCTCGAACACGGTGGCCTCGCGGCCCGCCGGGTACCGGCTGATCCAGTAGCTGTGCTCCTTGTGCTCCACGTTGCGGAGCCCGGCGAAGTAGCTGGCGTTGTACAGCGTCGTCGCGAACTGCGAGGTGCCGCCGGCCATGCCGCGGCCCGGGGCGCCGTCGTCGATGATGCCGGCGTCGACGAAGCCGTTGGCGGCGTTGCGCGGTCCGGTGAAGCCGTTGAGGCTGAAGGTCGAGCGCGGCGCGATGATCGCGCCGTTGACGATCTCGGCGACCCGCCGGATGTTCGTGCCCGAGTCGGGCTTGAAGCCGCGGGTGGTGAACTCGCCGATCAGCTCGGCCGGGCCGAGGGACTCCAGCGACTCGGTGGTCACCCGCGGCTGGGTGGTCGTGTAGACGGCGTTGACCGCCCGGCCGCTCTGCGGCGGCGGGGACGCCGGATCGGTGCCGGGCGCGGTCGGGGGCGGGGTGAACAGCGGCGGCGCCGGCCCGTCCGCGGGCCGGCCGAGCGCCTCGACGACGCCGCCGAGGGTGCGCGGCCAGTCGATCTCCCGGCCCACGACGGCCGGCACGACCGTCGCCTGCGGGCCGCCGAACTGCAGCGACGCGTCGCGCGGCTCCCGCTCGGTGGTGCCCAGCTGGGGCTCCATGGCGGCGATCGCGGCCGGCTCGTCGACGGCGGCGACCAGCCCGCCGCGGCCGTCGGGCCTGAAGCGCAGGAACGTCGTGATGGCCCGGCTGGTGAGCGTCGCGTTCTTCGCGTCGCCGACCACGGTGAGCGGGCCGGCGACCGCGGGGCGCGCGAGCTGGTCGATCGCGGTCGCGATCCCCTCCGGGGTGACGCTGACCGGGGTCGCGGTGATCGGCAGGGCGACCGGCGGGCCGTCGAGCCAGTGGTCGACCACGGCCTGGCCGGCGGTGGCGCCGTCCACCACCTGGCCCGGCACCGACGGCACGCCCACCGGCTCGACGCCGTCGAAGCGGATGGTGCCCTCGACGGCGGGACGGTCCAGCGCGGGACGGGCGGCGTCGAGCGCCTGGCCGAGCGCGAACGGGTTCACCCGCGTCACCGGGGCGACGTCGCGGGTGCCGAACAGCGAGGTCAGCCGCGTCCACGGGTTGAAGGGCTGCTCGCCGGCGCGGGCCAGGGTGCCCTCGACGTCGAGCTCGAGCCCCGCGGCGACGGGGTCGAGGGTGGCGGTGCTCTGCGCGGCCGCGAGCGTGACCGGGCGGGTCGTGCGGCCGCCGAGCTGGGTGCGCAGCTCCTGCTCGGCCTCCGGGCGGCTCATCCCGCCGATCTCGACCCCGGCGACGGCCACGCCGCGCGGGACGTCGGTGGAGGAGATCAGCAGGTCGCCGACGTAGAGCACGGCGAGCAGGCCGACGACGGCGGCGCCGATGAGCAGGGGGCGGCGCCGTGACGACCCGGGCGCCTCGTGGGCGCCGTGCTGGTGCGGCTCGGCGGCGTGGGGCCGCGGGTCGCTCTCGGGCACCGCGCCGAGATGGGCGGTGCGCTCCGGGTCGGTGGCCTCCGGATCGGCGCCGGCCTCGTACGCCCCGCGCGGGTCGGGCTCCGCCGGGTCGGTGTCGACGACGGTCTCCTCGGGCGTGTGCCCCCCGGTGGCGCTCACAGGTACAACCCCGTCCCGCTCGAAGGCCGCGTCGACTCGGTCGTCGCGCTCGCGACGGCGTGCAGGTCGCGTTCGCGCAGCACGACGAAGGTGCGGCCGGACACGTCGACCTCGAAGTGGTCGTCCTGGCCGTAGAGCACGCGGTCACCCACCGCGACGCTGCGGACGTGCTGGCCGGTCCCGAAGACCTCGCCCCACACGAGCCGCTTGGCGGGCTGGGCGGTCGCCGGGATCACGATGCCCCCGCTGCTGCGCCGTTCGCCCTCGCCCTGGGTGGGAGCGACCATCACGCGGTCGTGGAGCATCTGGATCTCCAGCCTGGGATCCGACACGTCGGGATCGTACGGGGAGGGCGATTCGGGTCCTCTCGCAGGGCAGCGGACGCTTCACGCGAGCCTGACGAGGCACAACGGCCCGGAACGTGGAAGGCCCCGTGGCCCTGCCAGGTCGGGGGTCCGGCAGCGCCACGGGGCTCGTCGGGTGTGTCGGGAGCGGTCGGGTCGGCGTTACCGGCCCGCCGCGAGTTCACTCGTTCGGACGAGGACGACTCAGTCGCGGCCGAGCAGGAACCGGCCGAAGTGCGGGACGGTGAAGGCGATCCACCCGCGCTCGGCCGAGAACACCAGGCCCTTGCGCAGCAGGCTGTCCCGCGCGGGCGAGAGGGACGACGGCTTGCGGCCCAGGTGCTGGGCCAGCGCCGCGGTGGTCACCGGCTCGTCGCGGCCCTCGGCGAGCTCGGCCATGCCCTGCAGGTACTCCCGCTCGGCGGGTGTCGCGCGCTCGTAGCGCGAGCCGAAGAAGCCGACGGCGAGCTCGGCGCTCGCCTCCGGGGCGGCCATGCGGACGTCGTCGGCGTCGATCGGGCTCTGCACCGCGGCGTCCCAGGCGGCCTTGCCGTAGGCCTGCACGAAGTACGGGTAGCCGCCCGAGACCTCGTAGAGCGCCTCGAGGGCGGCCCCGGTGAGCTCGGCGTCCTCGCGCTTGGCCGGGACGGTGAGGGCGAGGTCGGCGTCGGCGCGGTCGAGCTGGCCGATCATGACGTAGCGGAAGAGGCGCTCGGAGTACGACTTCGACGCGCTGAGCACGGCCGGCAGGTGCGGCAGCCCCGCGCCGACGACGACCAGCGGGGCGCCGGACTGCGAGAGCTCGTGGCACGCGGCGCAGAGCGCCGAGACGTCGTCGATGCCGAGGTCCTGCATCTCGTCGATGAGCAGCGCGATGCCCACGCCGACGTCGGCGGCCAGCTCGGCGCACACCCCGAACAGCTCGACGAGGTCGATCTCGATGTCGCCGGAGTCGGCGCGCCCGTTCCGCACGGGGACGTCGATGCCCGGCTGCCACCGGTCCTTGATCTTCGCGTCGGACGGCGCGGCCTTGAGCGCGAACGCCTTGAGCACGCCGAGCGCCTCCTCGACACGGTCGGGCGCCCGGTGGTGCACGGCGAGGTCGCGGATCGCCCGGTGCAGCGCCGCCGACAGCGGCCGGCGCAGCTCGGCGTCCGGCCGCGCCTCGATCTTGCCCGCGCCCCAGCCCGCCCGGACCGCCATCGAGCGCAGCTCGCCGAGCAGCACCGTCTTGCCCACCCCGCGCAGGCCCGTGAGCACGAGGCTGCGCTCGGGCCGGCCCCGCGCGACCCGCTCGAGCACGACGTCGAACGCGTCCACCTCGCGGTCGCGGCCGGCGAGCTCGGGCGGGCGCTGCCCCGCCCCGGGCGCGTACGGATTGCGGACGGGGTCCATGGCCGTACCTCCGCGATCGGGTCGATCGCAGCGTATGGACCTCTCTAGCGCCGGCCCGATACCTCGCGAGAAACCGCGATCGGCGTGTCGCGGGCCCCTGTCGACGAACGAACGGCGCTCTCGCTGCTTCCGGGCGGGTTCTCGGGGTCGTCGCAACACCCCCTCTGTGATGGGG